>CAMBZU010000043.1 GCA_945872355.1 Chitinophaga pinensis | reverse complement strand
TCTCTATCGGTGGTGAGTTTTTTTAGTAGTGTTCCATTTTCATAGATTTCAATTTTAATTTTTTGAAGTGTTTTTTGAAGGTCTTGTTCCCACACTTTAAAACTGCAATCGAATATTACATTTTCGGTTTGCGCAAAAGCACCCATTGTGCTGTAATTAAATACACCAAATAAATTTTAAAAAATAGATGTTGTTTTACTGTATTAAATGCATCTGAATTTTTAAGCGCAATTGCATTAATAAAAATGGAGAAAATAGCAAAGGCAATAAACTTGGGCAAGAGCACTAAATCAACGGTTTTTGTAGCATATATTAATGAAATTACAAGCAAGGGCAACGCGATAAAAAGCGCATTTATAGTGCCAGTATCTGATTGTTTAGCTTGTGATTTTAAGGAAGGCTTTGACATGAAAATTATTGCGCCTTATTGCGCTGCATTTATTTGCAAATATAACGAAGCATTTTTTGTTTGATGCCACAGATTCACAGATTTAAATATGGAACACGCTTTTATTAAACTTTACTGATGAGCTGTTTTAGATATTATGATAAAGATGTGCGTGATATTTTTGAATAGCTTTTTAGGATAAATCAAACGGGTAAAGCGATTTAAAGCTTATCATTTAGAATGATTATTTACCACTAAATTTATCTTTCTGTTTTGTTTTTAATGTTGGATTCATAGCACCTAGGACAAGTGAAATCAAATTTTAAATGCCCATGCTCCAAATAACTTTTATTCAATTAGGACAATTTGCTTTGCTCGATACAGTCTATTTTATTTATTTAAATTAGCTTTTTTTATTATTGTTGCTTTTATTTATACCTAAGTATTGGTAACATTCGGGCATATTTTCATCGCATAAAAAAATAAAGTTTTATACTCTGCAAAAGTTTTAGAAATTTGCACTCCTTAAAAGAAATAATACAGCACATGATAGAGCATACATCCATAAAAAGCTTATTGAAAGGCGAGGTGGCACCTCCTACAAACATTATTGTTAAAGGTTGGGTGCGTACCATCAGAACAAGTAAAAATGTAAATTTTATTGCCTTAAATGATGGCAGTACTATTTTAAATATTCAATTGGTGATTGATAATAATACACCTGCTTTTGAAATTTGCCAAAACATTAGTACGGGCGCTTGTATAAGAGCAGAAGGCACTTTGGTGGCATCGCAAGGCAAAGGCCAATCGGTGGAAATACAATGTAACTCGGTTGTTATTTATGGCACTGCTGATCCTGAAAAATATCCATTACAAAAGAAAGGTCATACCTTAGAGTTTTTGCGCGAAATAGCCCATTTACGCCCTCGTACTAATACTTTTGGTGCGGTGCTAAGAATGCGTCATCAAATGGCATTTGCTATTCATCAGTTTTTTAATGATAAAGGTTTCTTTTACATGCATGCGCCTATTGTAACAGGTAGTGATGCCGAAGGTGCTGGTGAAATGTTTAAAGTAACTACACTGCCTTTAGAAAATCCTCCACGTAATACCGATGGCTCTATCAACTACATGGAAGACTTTTTTGGAAAGGCTACAAATCTTACGGTGAGTGGGCAATTGGAAGCTGAATTGGGTGCGCTGGCTTTAGGAAACGTGTATACTTTTGGTCCTACTTTTAGAGCCGAAAACAGCAACACACCAAGGCATTTGGCTGAGTTTTGGATGATTGAGCCCGAGATGGCTTTTTATGATATCCATGACAATATGGATTTGGCAGAAGAAATGTTGAAATATTTGATCAATTATGCGCTTCAAAACAGTAAAGATGATTTAGAATTTTTAAATCAGATGTACGATAAAGAATTGATTACCCGTTTGCAAAGTGTGGTTGATAAACCGTTTATTAGATTGACCTACACAGAAGCGGTTGAGATATTAATAGGCTTCAATAACAAATTTGAATTTAAAGTAGAATGGGGCACCGATTTGCAAAAAGAACATGAAAACTTTTTAGTTACACATCATGGCGGACCAGTCATCTTAACTGATTACCCAAAACACATTAAGGCTTTTTATATGAAGCAAAATGAAGATGGAAAAACGGTGCGGGCCATGGATATTTTGTTTCCATGGATTGGCGAAATAATTGGCGGTTCACAACGTGAGGAAAACTATGATAAGTTAGTTAGTCGTGTTACAGAAATGGGTATTGATGAAGACGAAATATGGTGGTACTTAGATACACGCAGATTTGGCACTTGTCCGCATGCGGGCTTTGGTTTAGGCTTTGAAAGATTGATGTTGTTTGTAACAGGTATGACCAACATTCGTGATGTAATTCCTTTTCCTCGCACACCAAAAAACGCTGAGTTTTAATTATTAGATTTGTGCCATGCTAAAACAGTCGCTGCACCAAAAATTATTACAAAAGTTATCCCCTCAACAAATACAGTTAATGAAATTGTTGCAGATTCCTACTGTAGGTTTGGAGCAGCGCATAAAAGAAGAGCTAGAAATAAACCCTGCACTTGAAGAACTTGAAGGGGATCAGGAAGATTTCAAAGACCAGGAAGAAGATGAGTTTAGCAACACTGAAGATGAAGAGGTAGAAGGATTTGAAGATGATGATCAATCTCGCGAAGATTTTAATTTAGATGAGTTTATTGATGATGATGAAATTCCTTCATACAAACTTAATATTAAAAATAGTGGTGAAGATGATGAGCGTAAAGACATTCCAATTAGTGGCACACTTAGCTTTCAAGATTATTTAAGTACGCAATTAGGTTTGATAGTGCTTGATGATGAGCATTATCAAATAGCTGAATTTTTAATAGGAAATATTGATGATGATGGCTACATGCGCAGAGAATTGGCCGCCCTGGTTGATGACTTAGCCTTTACTCAAAACATGAGCACCACAGAAAAAGAATTAGAAGATTTACTCAAGTTGATACAAGAGTTTGACCCTCCTGGTATTGGCGCCCGCAATTTGCAGGAATGTCTTGATTTGCAACTAAAACGCAAATACAAAGAAACACATGACCCTGTGGTTAAAATTGCGATGATGATTGTGGAGCAAAATATGGAGGAGTTTAGTAAAAAACACTTTGAGAAAATTGCTAAAAAATTAGATTTAGAAGATGTTGAAGAGGGCGATGATCAATTGTTGAAAGATGCTATTCATGAAATATTAAAGCTGAACCCACGACCAGGAAACTCAATGAATGAAGGGCAAAGAAGCATTCAGCATATTATTCCTGATTTTGTTTTGTATAACAATGATGGAGATTTAGAATTGAGTATCAACGCTAAAAACATGCCTGAATTGCGTGTGAGCAAGGCATATATGGAAATGTTGGCTGAGTATTCAAAATCGAAGCTAGCAAGTAAGGATAAGAAAGAAGCAGTGCAGTTTGTAAAACAAAAAATTGAAGGCGCCAAGTGGTTTATTGATGCTATTAATCAGCGGCAACACACTTTAATTACAACCATGCAAGCCATCATCGATTATCAAAATGAGTATTTCTTAGAAGGTGATGAAACCAAAATGAGACCCATGATTTTGAAAGATATTGCCGATAAGGTAGGTCTTGATATTTCTACTGTGTCGAGGGTGGCCAACAGCAAATATATTCAAACATCTTTTGGCACTTTGTTATTGAAATCCTTTTTTAGTGAATCGCTTTCAAATGACCAAGGCGAAGAAGTATCAACACGTGAAGTAAAAAAGATATTAGAAGATTGTATTGCTGCAGAAAAGAAAGGCAAGCCTTTAACTGATGAAAAGTTAGCCAAAATACTAAAAGAAAAAGGCTACAACATTGCACGAAGAACAGTAGCAAAATATAGGGAGCAATTAAATATTCCTGTGGCCAGGATGAGAAAAGAGATATAATTTTAATTAAGCATGGTTTAGTTTTTACAGCCACTAAATTATATACTAGTTTTACATTCTTTAGCAATATTCCTTTCTTGAAAAACATTCGTAATAACACAGCTCACCTCCTCTCCTACCTGCTGCATCCAGTATTTATGCCAAGTTATGCGGTTTATTTATTATTGAACAACTCTGCGTTTAAGATAAATGAAAAAATTGGTTGGTTAATATATGCCTTGGTGTTTTTAAACACTTGTTTACTGCCTGTTTTTGCCACGCTCTTGCTAAAAAAATTTGGATTAGTAAGTAGTATGCAAATCAATCAACAAATGGAGCGCACAAGGCCATATTTAATTTCATTTGTGTTTTTTGTAAGCACCTGGTGGTTGTTAAGCAAAGCGCCTTTGCCGCTCATTGTAGCACAGCTCATGTTAGGCGCATCTATAGCTATTTTATGTACAGGCATTATTAATTTAAAAATTAAAATAAGTGCGCACATGGTTGGTATTGGTGGCGCAACAGGTTCGTTTTTGGTGGTTGGATTAACCAGTTTTCAAGACCTGAGTATTTACATCATTGCAGGAATAATTATTGCTGGTTTACTTGGATGGGCTCGCTTGCAATTGAACGCACACAAGCCATTAGAAGTATATCTTGGCTTTTTATTAGGCGTTGTATGCCAATTAATTGCTGGCTTAATTTCATGATTTTTACAAATTGCAATTTTGTAAACAAATTGATTATATTTGTACTGTTTATTAAATAAACTGCTGTTGCTTTAACAGCGCTATTAAACCCAAAAAAACTTATTTTGATTACACATAATTCGTTGGAATACAACACCGATTTAACGCCTTTGATAATTTCTGAATATGGCAGAAACATTCAAAAAATGGTTGATTTTGCAATTACTGTTCAAGACCGTGAAGAACGCAACAGAGTAGCTCGTGCTATTATTGATATCATGGGCCAATTAAACCCACATTTGCGCGATGTAAACGATTTTAAACATAAGCTTTGGGATCATTTGTTTGTAATTTCAAAGTTTCAATTAGATGTTGATTCGCCCTATCCAAAACCAAGCCCGGAAACATTTACTACAAAACCTCAACGTGTAGCATATCCAAGAAATAACATCCGCTTTAAACACTATGGCCGAGTTGTAGAAGATATGATTCAGAAAGGCATTGAAATGAAAGAAGGTGAAATGAAAGATGCTTTTATTGAAACTGTTGCCAATGTGATGAAAAGCTTTTATATTACTTGGAATAAAGACAATGTTGGCGATGAGGTAATTTTAGAGCAGCTTAAATTGCTTTCTAAAGGTCAATTAAAATTGAAAGAAGGCGTGCGTTTAGCTAATAAAAGTGATTTACAAACACGAAATGTGCAACAAGGCAACAATAATGCAGGAATGGGTTCTGGCCTGCCTAAGAAGAAAAAGAAGTTTCACAAAAAGAAGTTTCAAGCATAGTTTTTATTTTTAAGTTTAGATGCTTATTTATATTGCGTCATTTAATATTTCCAAATAAATAACATTTATGGAAAACCATAGTTATCAGTTAAAATATACCAGTTACGCCTCTGCAGCAGAGCTCAATGAAGAAGATGCAAAATTGCTGATTGCTGCTCGCGAAGCTGGGCATAGGGCATATGCACCTTATTCTAAATTTAGTGTTGGCAGTGCTGTTTTGCTCGAAAACGGTGAAATAATTACAGGCAATAATCAAGAAAATGCTGCTTATCCCTCTGGCATTTGTGCTGAGCGTGTTGCTATATTTTATGCATCTTCGCAATATCCTGGTGTAAAAATAATTAAAGTGGCGGTTACTGCTTTTTCAAAAGATTTCCCAGTTAAAGCACCTGTGGCGCCTTGTGGCTCATGCCGACAAGTGCTTTCTGAATACGAAAAATTACATCACGCTGATATTGAATTGATATTGCAAGGACAAGAGGGCGGAATTTATCGGCTTAAAAATGTAAGTAGCTTATTGCCTTTGGCTTTTACGAGTGATGATTTAAGATAGTAATACGAAAAAGTGTTATAATGTGGCTGTAAAAAAGCCCTAGGCTTTTCTTTAAAATTACCCTCTATAGTTTTACTTTTGTTTAACTACTTTTTGGTATTCAATTTTATCATTGCTTTTAAACTGAAAGTAGTATATACCATCAACCAATTGATTCATGTTTAATTTATAATTATTCTGGCCAATTGAAGGGTTTGTATAAACCTGTTTTCCACAAACATCAAATATATTCAAAGCGTAATGATGACCATTTTGCAAAACTGTTGCAATATTTAATGCATCATCTGCAGGGTTAGGGTATAAAGCATAATTAATTTCGTTATTTTCCAAATTAATCCCCTTTGATGTTATTAGATCATTAATAGTATGTAGCGACTGATTGGTAACAATAGCAGGGTTAAAATCAAAATAAATATGTGCGGTGTTTTTTATTTGATCACCATTGTTTAAATTATCTTTTAGTTTAATCGCATACTTAATGTATCCGTGGCTACCTGGTTCATTGCTGTTGCTATCTGGCAAATTTATATTATTAAAACTCCACCAAACCACACCGCCATTGTTTATTTGAGCGCTATATGGATGGCTAGAGGATATCATACCTATTGATGTTAGATCTAAATTTCCACTGATTGTATCTTTTAACAACACATTGACAGCTTCTGCCGTTCCTGTATTTTGAAATCTAATGGTATAAATTATTTCTGGTGTATTAGATGGTATTTCTCCTAAAATGCCATCTCCATGCGGCACTCCATGCTTATCGTTAGGGTCATAGGCGCCAATTACAATGTCTTGAAAAGTGTAACTGTTATTGTTGGTATCGATATCAATATTTTGATCAACCACATGGCCAATGTTTTGCAGGTTACTGCCTAATAAACCAACATTGGCTGGTACTGTAAAATAAACACGAATTGATTTGTTTTCAAAAAGGTTTAATGAGTCAATAGCCCAAATAATGGAATCGCCAATATGACTTAAAAATGGATAAGAAGTAGAATCGAAAATTAAATTATTATCATACTTTAGTTTTGCCAAAATATTAGTGGAAGGCAGTGAGCCAACATTTGAAACCGTTAAATTACATGTATATTGAAAACCTGGTCTTGGTGCACTCATAGCCGTTAAATCTATTGAAATATCATTAATATTAAATTGCAGCTGCAAACCAAAATTTTGATTTTGCAAAACACTAGAACTGCTGCTAATATTAAAAACAATACTATCGGGATTAACATTGTTTATATAAGGCGAATTTTGTATCAATTTGGCCGAGTAGCTGCCCGTATTTAAAACTGCGCATTGGTAATCACCTAAGCTATTTGTAATGCTGTTATAAACAGTAGAGGTAACATTAATTATCTGGTTTGGTAGTTTTTGTTCATTGGTATCAAACAAATTGTTGTTGTTAGCATCATAATATACCATCCCCGAAATACCTGAAACACCTCCATCATTATGCACTATTAAGCCACCATAATTTGGTGTTATCCATAAGTTATTTAGCTGATCAACGCTAAGCGCATCAATTCTGTTATTGGTTATTACCGAATTGCTTGTATTGTAACTGGTCCACGTGATGCCATCAAAGCGCACCAAGCCTTGCGTTTCAGTGCCAATCCAAACCACATTGTTGTGATCCACAGCTATACTCCAAATTTTATTATCGGGCAATCCTGAGTTGCTTGTGTTGTAAATCGTCCAATTGGCGCCATCAAACTTGGCTATACCACCATTATAAACAGCAACCCATTTGTTGTTATAGGAGTCAAAATCTACACCATTAGTTGATAAATTGGCAGCAAAACCAGCACTTTGCAATAAGTGATTGGTAATAATTGTATCATTAATTTCAAATAATCCTTCATAATGACAACCCCATATTTTTCCGTTTAAATCTTTCTTTAAACGTGTAATCCATCTTCCTGTGAGTGTTGAGTTGGTTGGATTATAAAAATTCCAATTACTGCCATTAAACATATAAAGTCCTTCCCAAGCATTTGAACCACCATCTGTACCCACCCAAATTCGGTTTTGATTATCTACCTCCACCGAGTATAAAATATCTAAATTTTGTCCTGTTACATTAAAGCTTGTCCAGCTGTTTGTAGCCACATTAAACTTATTCAAATTTTTCCATGATGTTACCCACAAATTTCCTGAAGTGTCAAATGCCGATTGCCTTACATCGTTATCGCTTATTCCTGAGTTTGAAGTGCTGTAGTTGATCCAAGATCCATTGCTTAATTTATGTAAACCATAAGAGTAGCCACCAATCCATTTTGTATTGTTGGGATCGGTATAAATATACCTGTTAGCAGCTTCTGGCACATTTGGTGGAAAAACATACCAAGTATTATTTTGAGCAATGGCAATATTGCTCGCTTGCGTAACTATGAATAAAAATAATAGTTTTAATTTTTTCATGGTGATTTATTAAAATTAGGTAAAAGTATAGGTTTTAAGTTTAACTATAATTCATGTCGCCAAAACAAATGATTAAATGATTAAGGAAAAAGCTAGCACCTTAACACACTTGTTTGCTTAAGGTGGAAAAAAGCTAGCACCTTAACACACATTATTGCTTAAGGTGCTACCTTTGCATGCTTAAATTAAAAAAATGAAACCAACTCAAATTCCCTTACAAGAGGGAAAATTTTATCATATCTACAATCGCGGAAATAATAGGGAAACACTTTTTTACACAGAGGAAAATTACAAATACTTTTTAAAAAAATACGATAAATACCTTTCGGAATATATAGATACTTATGCCTATTGCTTATTACCAAATCACTTTCACTTATTAATCTCTGTAAAAGAATTAAAAGATATTCCTCTTGAAACAGGCAATAAAAAAGAACAAACCTTGGAGCAAATGATAAGCTTTCAATTTCGCAAGTTTTTTACTTCTTATGCTATGTCGATTAATCTTCAAAAAAACAGAACAGGAAGTCTATTTCAAAAAAGTTTTAAACGCAAAGAAGTAGCCAATGATACTTATTTTTCAAATCTAATTTTATACATTCATGCAAACCCACAACAACATGGATTAATAGATGATTTTAAGAACTATATGTGGAGTAGCTATACTAGTATTTTAGCTGATAAAAGGACAAAATTAAAAAAAGAAGGAGTGTTAGAATGGTTTGATGGTATCGAGAATTTTAGGATCTGTCACTATCAAAAAATTGAGTTATCTAATATAAAAAAATTGATGATTGAATATTAGCATTCTTGCAAAATAAAATATATTCATTTAGAAAATATCAGTATTAGAATATCCGCAGAACTTGCATCAACATCTCTTTATTCACTTCAACCCCTCAAAAATTCTACACTGCATCAAACCCTTCTTACTTAAAAAATATTGCAAAGCAGTAATCATACAACCTGCACCATACTTTGCACTGCGCATAAAATTAATGGAGCTCGACTCAGCTTCATATTTTGTTGGACAAGTTACCTCAGCTATTTCATAACCAGCATAGCACAATTGCGCAAGTAATTGATTATCAAAAACAAAATCATTGCTATTGTTATGGTAGGGCATGGCACACAAAGCATGCGCTGTAAAGGCCCTGTAACCCGAATGATACTCTGATAATTTTTGGCCCATCAAAATATTTTGAACTAAAGTCATTACTCTGTTAAAGAAGTATTTATACAGGGGCATGCCTCCTCTTAAAGCACCGCCACCGAGGATGCGAGAAGCAAGTACCACTTCATAAACTTCCTCTGCAATAATTGCAGTAATGGCTCTAATTAATTTAGGGGTGTATTGATAATCGGGATGCAGCATAATGATGATATCTGCATCAAGTGTTAATGCGTAATCGTAACACGTTTTTTGATTGCCACCATATCCTTTGTTTTTATCGTGCTGCAACACATGCTTTATTCCAATTTTTTGAGCCAACTCAACAGTATTATCAATACTTGCATCATCAGTAATCACAACCTCGTCAACAATATCAAAAGGTATTTCTAAATATGTTTTTTCTAATGTCTTTGCAGCGTTATAAGCAGGCAACACCACAACTACTTTTTTATTATTAATCATGCAAAGGCGCTAAATAATTTTACGCAAGGTAAAAAAACCTTTATTTACTTCTATTTGATTTCTTTATTTTTCAAAAAATCAAAATCCTATCTTTGTTTCCCCTTACAAAAAAAACATGAGCAGAAGAGTTAGATTAAGATTTGCGCCAAGCCCAACTGGACCGCTACATATTGGCGGTGTGCGAACAGCATTGTATAGTTATTTATATGCAAAACAAAAAGGAGGTGATTTTTTATTGCGCATTGAAGATACCGATCAAACACGTTTTGTGCCGGGTGCCGAAGAATATATTGTTGAATCGCTTAACTGGTGCGGCATTAAAATAGATGAAGGAGTAAATGTTGGTGGAAAGCATGCACCTTATCGCCAAAGCGAAAGAAAAGAAATGGGCATGTATAAAAAATATGCCGAACAACTCATTGCCAGCGGTCATGCCTATTACGCATTTGACACTGCAGAAGAATTAGATGCAGTAAGAAAAGAAGCAGAAAACAATAAACAATCGTTTTCATATAGTGCGCAAAACCGTACACTGTTGCGAAATTCATTGAGTTTGCCTGCCAATGAAGTTGAAACATTGTTGACAACAAATAATTATGTAATACGCCTAAAAGTAAAGGCCAATGAAGAAATTCATTTGAATGATTTAATTAGAGGCGATGTAAAATTCAATTCTAATATTGTTGATGATAAAGTATTGTTGAAGTCAGATGGCATGCCTACTTATCATTTAGCACACATTGTTGATGATTATTTGATGGAAATCACCCATGCCGTTCGTGGCGAAGAATGGTTGCCAAGTGCGCCTGCACATGTATTAATTTATCAATATTTAGGTTGGACTGATTTGATGCCGCAATACGCGCATTTACCATTATTATTGAAACCCGATGGAAATGGCAAATTAAGCAAGCGCGATGGTGATAGATTAGGTTTTCCTGTATTTCCTTTAGAGTGGAAAGATCCATCAAGTGGAGAAATTTCAAGCGGTTATCGTGAGCGTGGTTATGAGCCCGATGCCTTTGTAAATATGTTGGCTTTATTAGGTTGGAACCCAGGAACAGAGCAAGAGATAATGAGCATGGATGAGTTAATTGAAAAGTTTTCTTTTGAACATGTACACAAGGCCGGCGCTAAATTTAATCCCGAAAAAACATTGTGGTTCAACACGCAATATGTGCATCACATGGCCAACGAAATATTAGCAGAAAAACTCAAAACACAGGTTGTTGCTGCATTAAAATTAAATGAAAACGATGTACAATTACAAGATAATTATTTAAATGCTGCAGCCGCATTAATTAAACCGCGTGTACATTTTGCACACGAGTTATTTCAAACAGCGCCTTATTTATTTGAAGCGCCTACTATGTATGATGCGCTAGCAGTTGAAAAACGCTGGAAACAAGAATTACAGCCATTTTTTGAACAATTGATCAATGATTTTAAAAGCATACAAGAGTTTACATTGGCCAATGCTGATACGCAATTTAAACAGAGTGCTGCCAACGCAAGCATCAAACCTGGTGATGTATTGCAATTGCTAAGAGTAATGCTCAGCGGCCAAGGAAGTGGTGTTGATTTGTTTGGCATGATTGCTTTATTAGGAGAAGATGAAGTAAGCACAAGAATTAACAATGCGTTGTCGAATTTTAAAAAATAATTTTAATACTTAAAAAACAATATCATGAGTGCTGAAAATGCCCATAATTTTTTAGAAGAAATCATAAGCGATGAACTCAAAGCTGGGAAGTTTCCAGAAGGAATAATTACACGCTTTCCGCCAGAGCCTAATGGTTATTTGCATATTGGACATGCTAAATCAATATGTTTAAACTTTGGTTTGGCTAAAGATTTTGGTGGTAAAACAAATTTAAGATTTGATGATACTAATCCTGTTACAGAAGATACAGAGTATGTAGAAAGTATAATGGAAGATGTTAAATGGCTTGGTTTTGAATGGAGTCAAGTGCTATATTCATCCGACTATTTTGAAACGATTTATAATTATGCTGTTCAACTCATTAAAAAAGGTAAAGCCTATGTTGATGATTCAACAGCTGTAGAAATTGCGGCCTTAAAAGGAACACCTACAGAACCTGGCAAACCAAGCCCATATCGTGATAGAAGTATTGACGAAAACTTAGATTTGTTTGAACGCATGCGTAAAGGAGAATTTGCCGATGGCGCAAAGGTGCTTCGAGCGAAAGTAGATATGGCCTCGCCAAACATGCACCTACGTGACCCCTTAATGTACCGCATAAAACATGCGCACCATCACCGAACAGGTGATAAGTGGTGCATTTACCCAATGTATGATTTTGCGCACGGCCAATGCGACTCAATTGAGCATATTACACATTCGGTTTGTACACTTGAGTTTGAGGTGCATCGCCCTTTATATAATTGGTTTATTAATGAACTAGAGATTTATCCTAGTCATCAATATGAATTTGCCCGCTTAAACCTCAACTACACAGTAATGAGCAAGCGTAAACTTTTGCAATTGGTAAATGAAAAGCACGTAAGTGGCTGGGACGATCCGCGTATGCCAACTATCAGCGGCTTGCGCAGAAGAGGATTTACGCCTGCAAGTATTCGCTCTTTTTGTGAAAAAATTGGGGTTGCTCGTAGAGAAAATATTATTGATTTCGGCTTATTGGAATTTTGCATTCGCGAAGATTTAAACAAAACCGCACATCGTGTTATGGTTGTTGAAGATCCTATCAAATTAATCATTAACAACTATCCTGAAGGAGAAGTAGAAATGATGCCCGGAGAAATTAATCCTGAAGACTTAGAAAGTGGTACGCGCATGATTCCGTTTAGTAAAGAATTACTCATTGAACGTGAGGATTTTATGGAAAATCCACCAAAAAAATACTTCCGTTTATTTCCTGAGGGTATGGTACGCTTAAAGCACGGCTTTATTGTTAAATGTACTTCTTTTGATAAAGATGTTAATGGCAATGTAAGCACGGTGTATTGCGATTATTTCCCAGAAAGCCGCAGTGGACATGATACCAGCGGTTTGCATGCAAAAGGTGTGTTACACTGGGTAAGCGCCGCTCAAGCCATTCCGGTTGAACTAAGGGTTTACGATAGATTATTTAATGTTGAAAATCCAAATGCAGAAGAAGGTGATTTTAAATCATACCTAAATCCTGAGAGCTTAAAAGTGGTGGAGGGCTTTGCAGAGCCAGCTTTAGCAACAGCTAATCTTGAAAATCGTTACCAATTTTTACGCAAGGGCTATTTTTGTTTAGATAAAGATAGCAGGTCAACTAAATTGATATTCAACAGAACAGTTACACTAAAGGACGGTTGGAAAAACAGTTAAAGTAGGGGGTATTTACAACAAAAGGGCTGAAAATTCAGCCCTTTTGTTGTGTTATAACTAATCGTGAAAATATTCCTTCATTGCACTGGCGCGAGTTTTCAAACTCGTGACGCTCTATAATTCAAAACGAATGCTGCTTTTTTAATGTAGTTAACTTCGTGATCCACTTTGAAAGATGGCGGGTCAAGCCCACCATGACACATGTACTGGCGCGAGTTTTCAAACTCGCGACGCTCAATAATTAAAAACGAATGCTGATATAACTTAATCGTGAAAATACTCTTTCATTCTATCAAAAAAACTCTTCTCTTTTCCTGATGGATTAGGTTTAAAGTTTTCTGATTCGTTGAGTTTTTCCAAAATTTTTGTTTCTTCTTTGCTTAGTTTTTGCGGTATCCACACATTGATGTTTACTAATAAATCGCCCTTTTCATAGGAGTTTACGGTTGGTAAACCTTTTCCGCGCAAGCGTAAAACTTTTCCTGGCTGTGTGCCTGGTTCTATTTTAATTTTTGCTTTTCCTTCAATGGTAGGCACTTCAATGTGTGTTCCTAATGCTGCGTCGGTTACAGAAATATACTGATCTGCAAATAAATTATTGCCATCGCGTCTTAAAATTGGATGCTCTGTTTCTTCAATTAAAATCAATAAATCGCCAGGAATTCCACCCCTTGCTGCTGCATTTCCTTTTCCGCTCATCGATAATTGCATACCTTCTGCAACACCCGCAGGAATATTTATGGTAATAACATCTTCAGCTCTTACAACACCATCGCCATAACAACTTTTGCATTTATCTTTAATGGTTTGGCCTTCACCACCGCATGACGGGCATGTAGATGCTGTTTGCATTTGACCCAAAATTGTGTTCATTACTTTGGTTACCTGGCCAGAACCGCGGCATGTGCTACATGTACTAAAGGCCGAACCTCCTGCTGCGCCTGAGCCAGAGCAGGTAGTACATCCTACATATTTGTTTACTTTAATTTTCTTTTCTACGCCTGTAGCTATTTCCTCTAATGTTAGTTTTACTTTAACCCTTAAGTTGGTTCCACGGTTTACTCTTCTACCCTGGCCACCGCCGCCAAAACCACCACCGCCACCACCAAAGATATCACCAAACTGACTAAAAATATCATCCATGTTCATTCCACCAAATCCACCGCCGCCACCTCCAGCGCCAGATGCAGCATGCCCAAAACGATCGTATTGTGATTTCTTTTGTGAATTACTTAATACATCATAGGCCTCGGCTGCTTCCTTAAATTTTTCTTCAGAAGCTTTATCACCAGGGTTTTTGTCAGGATGATATTTCATGGCCATTTTGCGATAAGCCTTTTTTATTTCAGATTCATCTGCTCCCTTAGCAATACCTAGTATTTCGTAAAAATCTCTTTTAGCCATTTCTATAATTCTTGTGTTATTGCACTTCTATTATTAATTACCTACAATTACCTTGGCGTATCTTATTACTTTTCCATTTAATGCGTAGCCTTTTTCCAACTCATCAACTACTTTTCCTTTCATGTCATCTGATGGCGCTGGAATATTTGTTATTGCTTCGTGAATATCGGCATCAAAGGTACTTCCAATGCTTATCATAGGTTCTAAACCTCTTGCTGTTAATGTATTGTTCAATTTATTGTAAATTAAATCAACACCTTCTTTCAGGGCATTCACATCTGCGGCTTCGTTCATGGCCTTTAGGCCTCTTTCAAAATCATCAAGCACAGGCAAAACGGCTTTAAAAAAATCTTCGCCTGCAGTTTTGGCAAGTTCCATGCGTTCTTTGGCAGTTCTTTTGCGATAATTATCAAAATCGCTAAATAAACGCAAATACTTATCATTCAATTCTGCTATTTGCTCTTCTAGTTTTGCCGTTGGCGAGCTATCGGTTTGCGGCAACTCACCCTCTTCGGTGTTTATGTTATTGTTTTCTTCTGTTTGCTGCGTGTTATTTTCAACATCACTTACAGTTTGTTCTTGCTCTACCAAAGGATTTGGGCTTTCTTTACTTGCGTCTTCCATTTTTCCGAATATCTTATTAATTTTTGCTCTCATATTGAGGTTATTCGCTTAACAAATTTATTGCCACAGCTTATTTATAGACATTTTGGCAGTTTGTACGTAACCATAAATTTTATTTTTTATTAGAAATCTATTTCATGAATGCCTAAAAGAGTGAAAATTAGCGATAGTTTTTACCTACTTTTGAAATTTGTAAAAATATGAAACTCAAAGGAAAACAGCTCTTGATTTTACTCATTTTACTTTTAAGTAAAAACGCTACTGCAAAGCAAACCGATACTTTATACCTTTATTTTGAAATAAATAAAAGCGAATTATCCATTGAAGGATTAAAGAAACTAAATAGCTTTTGTGATGTAAATTCAAAAAACACAAAAGAAATCATTATTACTGCCTATGCTGATTCTACAGGCAGTGTAACCAACAATCAGATTTTAGCTGCCAACAGAATGGAAGTTGTAAAAACACATCTTACCACTTCCATTGCAACATTAAAAAGCATCATTAAAGCCAGCGCCATAGGCGAAACAAGCAAGTTTGGCAACGATTTACAAAAAAATAGGTGTGTGGAGTTGGTGTTTGTGAATGAACAAAAAAAGGAGATTAGTAACCTAGGTACTTATGCTAAAGGCGAGAAAATAGTGTTGGAAAATATTTTATTTGAAAATAATACCCATGTATTTTTAACCTCTTCATTGCCTGCTTTGGAATCGTTAGCGCAAACTTTAAAAGCAAATCCTACTATTAAAATATTAATTCTAGGACATGTTTGCTGTGGTGGCAATAACCCCAATTATGATATGATTGAGCCTGGCTCATTGAACATGAACATTTCTGATACAAGAGCAAAAGCTGTTTGTGATTATTTGCTGGAAAACGGCATTGAAAGTGATCGTCTTAAATATGTAGGTATGTCATTTAAATACCCACGTGTTTTTCCTGAAAATTCTGAAGAAGATAGAGCAAAAAATAGAAGGGTCGAGATTGAGATTTTGTGATAAAAAAATGTACCATGCGCCATAAAAATAAAAAAGCGATACAGATTTGTATCACTATACTTAGTAGCGGGGAATGGCTCACTGTCGAACCGAATTAAGGGCTTAATTTTGACCCAATATTTCTATATATTCATTAAAAATTACAAAACTATAAAATATACCCACCCATCATAATTCATAACTTGGTTTTAGTTATAAGATGTAAGCTCAAAAAAATGCCGCTTCGCTCTGTCTAAAACGTTACTTTTATGTAATTTTATTTTAAAAAACAATTGAGCTTTTTTTAAATTACCAACTACTATTAAAAATAATTTTTTCAAGTGGGAATTTTATGAGTAGAATTGGCATATAACTTGTCTTGATTTTTATTATCTTTATCCATTAAAACCTGCGAAAAACCGTATAAAATGAAAAAGCCATTAATTGCATGCTTGTTATTTCTTTCTTACTTATCAAATAAATCAATAGCTCAAATATTGCTTAAAACCAGAGACAATGCCCATGAAGGAGGTATTACTGCCTTATGCTTGAGTAGTGATGCTGGCTTTATTTTAACTGGTGGCAATGACATGAAAACATATATGTGGAATTCCAAAACTTTTGATAAAAAAGGAGCGCTTAAATGCAACGATAAGGTAAGTTCACTTGCTATTAATGGCAATAATAGATTTTATGTATCAGGTTCTGCCGATATGAAAATAAGGGTTTTCGATATTGAGCAAAATATGCCTACCAGAATATTAAGTGAGCATACTGCAGAAATTACAGCAATATCAATTAACCCAATCAATGATTTTATTGCCAGTGGCTCAAAAGACAATGCAATTAAAATTTGGGATAATACAAAAAGTAAAACATCAATTCTTACCCTTAAAGGCCATCAAAAAGAAATCACTGCCTTGGCATATAGTCCAGATGGTAAACTACTATGTTCATCATCTGCGGATAATACAATTAAATTTTGGGATGCAACTAGCGGGGAATTAAAAAAAAGTATTGAAACAACGCTGAAAGGTGTAACTTCCCTGTGTTTAAGTTCAGATGGAAAATATATTGCAGCAGGTGGAAAAAATGGCATCATAATTATTTACACTTATACTGGTGAAAAAGTAATTGAGTTAGTGGGGTACAAATCTGAAATAACCACTATAGGTATAAGTGGAGATGGCCAATATTTGGCGGGAGGAGGTAAAGACAAAGAGATTTTAATTTGGAGATTAGACAATGGACAGATTGAAAAAAACTATATGGCTCATGATAATTTTATTACAGGTCTTGTTTTTAGCTCAGATGGAGAAATGTTGGTTTCGGCAAGCCTTGATGGAAGTATTAAAGAGTGGGATATGAAAGATTTAAATATTGGGAAGAAAAAGTTTATTAAATCAGATGTTACTGCATCACTTAGTTGTAATAACCTAATAATTATAGATGAAAATGAAAACGGTATCCTAGAAGGAGGAGAGAAAGCAAGTATATCTTTTATCCTAGAAAATCAAGGGAGGGCTCCTGCATACAATATTATGGTAAAACCAGCCTTGGAAAATTTTGACGCTAATATTAAATTAGAAAAGGAATATTTGATAGGAAATCTTGATGTTGGCAAAAAACAAACTGTGAAAATTCAACTAAATTTAGGAACTGAATTACAAGCAGGAAACAACTCAATTCAATTGGCAATAATAGATGGTAACGAGGCTAGCACTAGCGCAAAGCTATCATTTCAAACCAATGGTTCAAATAGTTATAGCTATATAATGGTTCTTGGGCAAAGTTACTATTCAGCCACTGGAAAGGCTGAAATAGGGGCACCAATCACAGTCAAAATTAAAATTAAAAACATAACCAAGGGAGATGCAAAAAACTTTAAAATTAATTTTCTTTTACCCGAAAATATTTTTGCGACTAATAAACTTTCAGAAACAATAAGTTCAATGACTGCAGGCGAAGAAAAGGAAATACAAATGGAATTTTATGCTGCGAAAACATTTACTTTGCCTGAAATAAAAATGGGAATAGATTTACAAGGCGTAGCGTTTACAAATGCAAAAGATATTATTTTAAAGGTAAAAATGAATGAAAAGTTACCACTTAGTGAAGACTATTCTTCACAAGTATTGGCGCAATCAAATGAAATTGTAGAAAAAGAATCAATTGATAAAACTCCTATAATGAGAGGCAATAGCGCTGATCCTATGAGTAAATTAAATGTGAAAATATCCAAACAAATGATAATTGGAAATTACTATGCTTTGTTAATAGGAATTGATAAGTATAAATCGCCATGGGCTAATTTATCCAATGCTGTAAATGATGCCAAAGCATTGGAAAAAACGTTAAGAGCTTCTTATAAATTTGATAACTTTAAAACCTTATATAATGAGCAGGCTAATCGAGATGCAATTATTAAAGAACTGGAATGGCTGGTTGCCAATGTAAAGGAAAACGACAATGTATTTATTTATTATAGTGGACATGGTGATTTTAAAAAAGAACTTAATAGGGGTTATTGGGTGCCTATAGATGCAGAAAACTCATCTACCTCAAAATATATTTCGAACGCTGATATTCAAACTTATATTAACGGAATAAAATCAAAGCATACTTTGCTAGTTTCTGATGCTTGTTTTAGCGGTGATATTTTCAGGGGAAATACCATTACAACTCCTTTTGAAGAAACTGAAAAGTATTATAAAGAAGTACATAATCTTGTATCAAGACAAGCTTTAACCTCCGGTGGAATTGAGCCTGTAATGGATGGGGGTAAAGAAGGGCACTCTGTTTTTGCTTACTATTTATTAAAAACTTTAGAATCAAATCAAGGAAAATATTTTGATGCAAGTCAGCTTTATACAAAAATTAAAATTCCTGTGATCAATAATTCAGAGCAAACACCTAAATTTTCTCCAATTAAAAATGCAGGAGATGAGGGAGGACAGTTTATTTTTATAAAAAAATAAGTGTGTTTTATGCAGTTTATTCTTAGAAGAAAAACAGCACCCATTTTATTGATTGCTTTATTTTGTTGTTTAAGCTTTAAAGCATCTTCCCAAAATAAAAATTTTAAAAAATGGTCTGTCAGTGAGGGTTTACCTAGCTCCACAATATATTGTATTGAACAAGATCAAAATGGAAATATTTGGTTAGGAACACCTAATGGTGCTTGTTTATTTGATGGAAAAAAATTCAAAACTTTTACTAAAAAGGATGGGCTGGCTGGAAACGAAGTGAGATGTATTTTAAAAGACAGTAGTGGGAAATTATGGTTTGGGACAAATGAAGGAATTTCTATTTTTAACTACAAAACCATAAAAAATATTCAAAAAAAAAATGGCCTTTCTGGAAGCACTATTCTTTGTTTATTGGAGGATAATAATAAAAATATATGGGCAGGAAGCGATAATGCTGGGATAAACATTATTTCAACTAAAGCGGATGGAGGTTTTTCAATTAATACTATTAATACTGATGACGGTTTAAGTAGCAACCAAGTATTTGATTTATACCAAGACAAAGAACAACTTATTTGGATAGCCACTTTAGGCGGAGGAATAAACCTTGCTAAACAAAATAAAAATTCTTTCACTATCAACACAATTAAAGGCAAGGAAAATATACCATGTGATTTATTAATTTCTATTTCAAAAGACAAACAGGATAATTTATGGTTTGGCACCTATAAAGAAGGAGCTTTTAAAATTAGCAAAACTGCTAATGAGCAAAATCAAGACCTTACAAAAGTTATTTGTTATGATGGAATTTTAGATTCTAATGCCGTTTGGGACATTATTACAACACAAAAAGGAGATACCTGGTTTGGAACCTTCGACAATGGAATTTATAGAATACCTTTTGAAAATGAATCGGTTGAAGAAAGTATTGAAACATATAAAAAAGAGCAAGGTATTTCAGGCAATCAGGTCTTAAGTTTGTTTGAAGATAGAGAAAAAAATGTATGGATTGGTACAAGTGGCGATGGTCTTTCTATGTTTCGTGGAGATCACTTTGCTCACTTTAATGCGTCTGATGGTTTGCCAGAAAATAAAATCCAATCAATTAAACAGGATAAAGATGGAAAAATATGGATTGCTTCTGCAGGTGGGGGCATAGCTAAAATTGATTTTACCAGACAGAAACCATTGATTGATATATATGATGAAAAAAGTGGATTTCCTAGTAATTTCACAACATCCATAGCCTTTGGAAACAACTTTAATGGCAACACTTGGATTGCAACTTCAAATAAAGGGATTATCAAGTTAGATGAAAAAAAATACAGTGTCTTAAGACAAAAAGATGACTTAATTAAAGATATTGTAAATACTATAATGATTGATTCAAAAGGTATTGTTTGGTATGGTACAGCTAATGGAATAAGTCGTTTTGATGGAACCAATTTTGAAAATATTTCGGCTGAAAATATGAAAATGAATAATCAAGGTGTAAATTCAATTATTGAAGATAAAGCCGGAAATATCTGGTTTGGAGCAATGGGTGGTTTAGCCAGATACTCCAAAGGTAAAATATTAAGAACATTTGACGAAGTTGAAGGGCTATTTGATATTAATGTGAACACCATTGCCGAAGATCAACTTGGAAATATTTGGATAGGAACTAACGAAGGACGAATATTTAAATATAACAAAAATAAACCTGATAGTAACGCAATTGAATTTATTGCAGATGAAAATACACTTGGTTCCAATTCTATTTCCTCACTACTCTTTTACGATGCCAATACGCTTATAGCTGGAGGAAATAAAGGATTTGATAGAATTAGTTTGAACAAGGCAGGCAAAATAATTGCTGTTAAGCAATACAATGCTTCTGATGGATTTATTGGAATTGAATGTAATAATAATTCTATTTGTAAGGATAACAAAGGAAACATTTGGTTTGGAACGGTAAATGGCTTAACCCGCTACTCACCACTTTTTGAAAAAACTGAAACCATTTTACCAAATATACAATTAACTAGTATTCAACTTTTTTTTAAAGATGTAAATTGGGCTAATCGAGCTGATAAAGTGGGGAAATGGAACAATATTCCTGAACAACTTGTTTTGCCCTATAATGAAAACCATCTTACTTTTCATTTTTCAGGAATTTCATTTATTAATCCAGAAAAAATAAAGTATCAATATTTTCTTGAAGGCAATGATAAAGAATGGTCACCAATAAGCAGTACTGACTTTGTAACCTTTTCGGGAATTTCTAAAGGAAATTATACCTTTAAAGTTGTCGCCATTGATGCAAATGGTAAGGCCTCATTACCTGCACTATTTCATTTTACAATAAATCCCCCATGGTATGAAACAAAATTATTTTATGCCACCTGCTTAACTTTAATAATAATTGTTGTTTATTCTTTTATTAAATACAGAGAGAAAAAACTGCTCCTGGAAAAAGCATTGCTTGAAAAAACTGTTAAGGAACGAACCCATGAAATTGAGTTACAAAAAAAGGAAATTGGTGAAAAGAACCAAGAAATAACAGATAGTATAAATTCTGCCCAACTTATTCAACTCTCAATTCTGCCAAACAGGAATGAAGTAAAAAAATATTTACCTAATTCATTTATTCTTTACAAACCAAAGGACATTGTAAGTGGCGATTTTTATTGGTTTAAAAAAGGTATGGAAAAGGCCAAACAAAAAATTTTTATTGCTGCTGCTGACTGCACTGGGCATGGTGTGCCTGGAGCATTTATGAGTACAATTGGTGTAGAAAAATTAAATGATGCAGTTAAAAATTATGATGAACCTGGTGAAATATTATCATTTGTAAACCTTAATTTAAAGAACAGCTTACGTCAGTCGCAGGAAGAAAATAATAATGAACCAGCTACAAACCATGGAATGGATATTGCCCTATTGAGGTTTGATTTTTCAACTGAAAATGCAGAATTACTATATTCAGGCGCTAATCGACCATTATGGTTATGTAAAAAAAATGCTGTGGAAATAGAAGAGATAAAAGCCAACAAAAAAGCCATTGGCGGCCATACAGATGATGATCAAATTTTTGACACTCACCTTTTGCATTTAACAACTGGTGATACCATATATGTTTGCAGTGATGGTTTTGCTGATCAGTTTGGTGGAACTGAAGATAAGAAACTCCAGACAAAAAAATTCAAAGAAATATTGATGCAAATCCAAAGCCAAACAATGGAGGAACAACACTTATTTTTAGATAATTACATAGACAACTGGAAAGGTAAAACAGAGCAAACAGATGATATACTGGTTATTGGGATAAGGGTTTAAATCTGTTTTTAGCCTATCGCTTTTTTATTGCCTAGGCACATCGTTTTTATTTTATGCGTCAATGGGGTTTCATTTTTTTTCGCAAAAAGTTTTTTTATTTTAGCAATACCACTTCCACGCGTCTATTTTTACTGCGATTCTCCTCTGTATCATTTTCAACTAAAGGCACTGCACTTGCCCTTCCATAAAAGTACATTCTATTGGCCGATACTTTGTTGTTTATTAAAAAATCATATACCTCTTTAGCACGCTGGTTTGATAGATTCAAATTGGTTTGCCATTTACCTGTATTGTCGGTATTGCCTATTACTTCTATTTTAGTTTGGGGGTTTTCATTCATAAATTCAACCAATACTTTAAGTTCATTTATAGAGAGCAATGATAGGTTGCTTTTATTTAAATCAAAGTACATTGTTTTAAAACTAACCGATTGGTTTTGCGTTAATTGTTCTGACAAATATTTTTTTACTTTTTTCACTAATTCCTCTCTTTCCTTTTCAGCCATTTTTTCAATATTAACCTTAGCTATGTCTATATTTTCTTCTATTGTAGCTACTTCTACTTCTTCTTTTACTATTACTTCCGTTTCAACTGCTTTTATTACTTCCACTTCTTTCTCTACTTCTTTTTCCACTGCCTTTATTACCTCTACTTCCTTTTCCACTTCCTTCACTGTTTCTAATATTTGTGTAACATTCATTTCACTGTTTATCTTAATTACCTCAGTGCTTGCAGCAATGGCTTCAAAGTCTATCCCTTCGCCATCTACGGTGTATATATCATAACTTCTATCGGCATTAAGGCGCGAGAAATACCTTTTATTTTCAGCACCTATATAGTAATTAACATCGTTACGTGTAGTGTTTATTGGAAACCCAATTGATTGTGGTGCCGACCACGAATTATCATTGTTTTTATTGCTAAAGTAAATATCATAGGCCCCCACACCTTTATTTTCGTATCCATCTGATGCAAAAAACAAAGCTTCGCCATCGGGACTTATAAATGGTGAAATTTCATTAAATGAAGAGTTAATATTATTTGTAAGTTGCATTGGCGCGCCCCATTTGCCATTTTTATCGAGCTTGCATTCAAAAATATCAAATTTGCCTAATCCCTTATTTTTATCGCTCGAAAAGTAAATTGTTTTATTGTTGGCTGTAATGCTAAACCCATTTTCGTTTGCTGAGCTATTTATTTCTGAAAAAGCAAGCGGTTTGCTCCAAATAGCTTGTTCAAACTTACAATAGTATATATCAGCATTGCCTTTTATGGTTCTTTTAAAATAAAGTGTTTTACCATCAATAGCCATACACAATGGCGCTTCATCATACTCGGTGTTGTATGGAAATAACTGTGGCTCGCCCCAACCCCCACTCGCCTCTTTCATACTTACGTAGATATCTTCCGACTCGGGTAACATTGATGTTTTTGCAGGTCGGTTTGAACTAAAAAAAAGAAAGGTATTGTCTATTTTAACCACAGGGTTTTTTTCTGAATACCTACTATTGATAGCACTCCCTATACTTTTTACTTGCACGTTTCGTATTAGTTTATCACTTTCTTTGGCATTATAGCACATGGCTATTTCTCTATCACAATTAATAGCATTTACTTTGCTTTTATCCTTGTATAGCGAGAAATATTTTAGAGCACTATCTGGTTTATTTGCTTCAAGATAAGTAGCGGCTAAAAAATACAGGGCATTGTATGGTGCAGTAGTTTCGCTTGGTGAAATAAAATCGAAGTTTAGATTCAAGTTTTTAATTGCCTTTTTAAAGCAAGGTAATGCTTCAAGTTGCCTATCGGCCGAAAAATAATAACATAAACCCAACTTGTAATTAATGGCTGCATTCTCGGGTGTTTCTTCTAGTGTTTTTTCTAAACTTACCAAAGCCAATTTAAAATTAGTGATGCTTTCTTCCTCTTCTAGGTTTTTATCTATTTTTTCCTGTGTTTCGGTACTGGTGGTGTTGGTAATGGCTTTTACCAAAAAATTAGTGGCCTTTTTTACCAAGTTTTTATCTGCCGCTTTTTCTTGCGCTTGCAAAGCAAACGCACAACTCATAAAGCAAAAAAGTAATTTAATTCTTTTAATCATATAGTAATTTTTATCATGCTTCTTTTTTAATAACACATTTGTTTTTATGCGTGCTATGTTGCTATGTGGTTTAATTTTTTTACCACATAAGTTTTTTCTATGTGTTTAAATTTAAAAATGCTCTTATTTACCAATCAACTTTTTTAACTCCTCATTTTCTTTTTGCAATGCATCTATTTTAGCATTCATTTCTTGCATTGCTTTTACCATTGGTACTACAAACTCTGCATAACGCAAGCCGTAATAATCGTTTTCATTTTTTGGTGCATCCACACCACTAAAATCATAACCCACTTTTTTTGCTGCTGCCTCTACATCCTGTGCTAAAAAACCACTGTAAACAATTTTTTCTTTCTGTCTTATTGCTTCATTTTGTGTATTTAATGCATCTGAATTTTTGCTATCTTTTGTTTGTTCTTCTATTTTTTTATCAATACCTAAGTATTTGTTTATGCCTGTTGCATCTAAAGTATAAGTAACTGGTTTTAATTGCATAATAAAATCCAAACCGTGTACATCTTCCTTCACATTTTTCTTAAACCTTGCATCGGAAAGGGTTGTCCAACCTACTTGTCCTCCAATGCTGGTAATGTTTGCATTTCCAACTCTAACTTGATTTGATGCACTTACACTTGAGTTTGCACCAATAGCTGTTGAGTTAGTTAGAATGCCATTAGACACATCAGCAAAATAGCCAATTGCAGTATTATTAGAACCAGTTAAATTACTGTTAAGTGCGAACCATCCGTTTGCAGTGTTAAATTGCCCAGTTGTATTACTGAAAAGTGCATTATATCCGTTTGCAGTGTTATATAAGCCCGTTGTATTTAAAGCAAGTGCACCATATCCATTTGCAGTATTCTGACTGCCTGTTGTATTTGATCTAAGAGCAGCAACGCCGTTTGCAGTATTTTCAGCACCTGTTGTATTGCTGTAAAGTGCATAATATCCGTTTGCAGTATTAACAGCACCAGCTGTATTGCTGTAAAGTGCATATAATCCGTTTGCAGTATTAGCACCACCTGTTGTATTAAAATAAAGTGCGTATGCTCCGTTTGCAGTATTTTCAGCACCCGTTGTATTGCTGGTAAGTGCATAATATCCGTTTGCAGTATTTTCAGCACCTGTTGTATTACTGGTAAGTGCATAATATCCGTTTGCAGTATTAGCATTACCTGTTGTATTTGATCTTAAAGCATATCTTCCTAAACTTGTATTCTTACTACCTGTGGTATTGGAGGCAAGGGCGCTTGTACCAATACTGGTATTTTCAGAACCCTCTGTATTATTATAAAGTGCAGCATATCCGTTTGCAGTGTTCCATTGCCCAGTTGTATTTAAACCAAGTGCGTATGCTCCGTTTGCAGTGTTATATAAGCCCGTTGTATTTAAATCAAGTGCAGCATATCCGTTTGCAGTGTTAAATTGCCCAGTTGTATTACTGAAAAGTGCGTATGCTCCGTTTGCAGTGTTATTTTGCCCAGTTGTATTTGAATAAAGTGCACTATATCCGTTTGCAGTGTTCCATTGCCCAGTTGTATTACTGTATAGTGCGTTAAATCCGTTTGCAGTGTTATATTGCCCAGTTGTATTTAAATAAAGTGCACTATATCCATTTGCAGTATTCTGACTGCCTGTTGTATTACTATATAGTGCTTTAAATCCGTTTGCAGTGTTATATTCCCCAGTTGTATTTAAAAAAAGTGCAGCATATCCGTTTGCTGTATTGTCACTACCTGTTGTATTACTGTATAGTGCGCCAAGTCCGTTTGCAGTGTTCAATTGCCCAGTTGTATTACTGTAAAGTGCCAATGCTCCGTTTGCTGTGTTACTTAACCCAGTTGTATTACTGAAAAGTGCTTTATATCCGTTTGCTGTGTTACGATTGCCTGTTGTATTTGCGGCTAAAGAATACCCTCCTAAGCTCGTATTCTGCACCCCTGTGGTATTGGCATAAAGGGCCCATGTACCAATAACGGTATTTTCAGAACCAGTTGTATTTGCAAACATTGACCATTGACCCAAAGCTGCATTATCAAAACCAGTAGTATTTGCTTGTAATACCTGGTAACCAATTGCAGTATTATAGTTGCCTGAATTTGCAGAAGGTAAAGTTGAGCCCATTAATGCTTCATAGCCAACTGCTACATTATAATTTACAAATGTACTGCCTCCATCAAAAGCATACTTAAGTGCACCCGTGCCAACAGCAGTGGCATTAAACCCACCAACATTGGTTGAAAGTGAATAGGCTCCAAGTGCAAGGTTGCCACCGCCTATGTTATTCAATAGAGACTGATAACCCAATGCTGAATTTTCAACCCCAGTTGTATTAGTGTAAAGCGCTCTATATCCGTTAGCAGTATTAAAGCTACCAGTTATATTACTTATACCTGCTGTAAAGCCAAAAAAAGTATTTTGTAATGTGGAGTCAATTTTACCTGCTTGCCTGTTGTTTACTTTAAAAGTTAGAGGCACATTATCTGTAGTTCCAATAAAATTAGTGCCATCAATAGTTCCAGCATTGCCAGTTAATGACCAACCACTGCCAGCACCACCGGGTAAGGTTACAGCGTTTCCGTTGGAGATACTAAGAGTACTGCCAACAATATTTAAAGTTTGTGAATCGCTTCCACCGCCTCCATTGCCAGAAGCACTGGTCATTTGAAAATTAGTACCATCGTAAACCAACGTAACTACTTGTGTGCTTTTAATGTCATTAGCAGCAAGGTCGGTGTTGGCTTCCTTCTTTATGGTTTTTGCACCCAAGCCATTTACATTTATGGCAGCCGCACCCGTGTTGGCGAAGTTAGCTTTAAAGGTTATGCTTATACCATTGGTATATGACAGCACTCCCGGAAAAGTTAGTGTGTAGGCATTAGCAGAGCCACCTGAAACTAACTGCACTTGCGCATTAGTACTAATGCTAATTACTATAAATAAAATGAATAATACTTTTTTCATGTGTATATAATTTGTTTTTTTTTGTCACAATGAATATTCATTTTCTATTGTACTTCCTTTATAAGAAAATGAATATTTCATAATGTATTTATTTTAATTCTTAATTGTTTTTTTAAAGTCAAAATATCTATTTCAATAGCACTTTGCCTAAACTACCCGATGCAGGAGCAGTTAACCATACGCCTATACTAGAGCCTATCCCTGGGTTTCCAATAGCATCAGCCGAACCTGCTACAGTGCTTGTCATACAATGCTGCCCGCGCAAAATTGTTCCGTTTACCTTTACATCTACCACACCAGCTACTGCTACTCGGCAAACACTTCCATTGGCAATTCCACTTTCATAAACCACACCAATAACCGCAGTATTACCTTGCAATGTTGTTGTAACAAAAGAGTTATCATTAGATGGGTCAACAATTACAATTTGCCCAGCCACTGAAGCAGCGCCTGTGCGGTTTACCAATAAAATAGTAACCGCATTATTAGAAGCAACAGTTGAGGCATCATTTAAACCTATATCTCCATTTACATTTAATTTACTTTTTGGTATAGCCATGCCAATGCCAACGTTACCAATAGAGTCAACAATCATTCGTTGTACATTATTTGCCCTAAAGCGGAGGGAAATATTATTGGTTGTACCTAAGAAATTAGTGCTTAATACTCCCGCGTTACCAGTTAATGACCAACCACTGCCAGCACTTGGCAATGT
This sequence comes from Chitinophaga pinensis, assembly GCA_945872355.1. Lineage (GTDB taxonomy): Bacteria > Bacteroidota > Bacteroidia > UBA4408 > UBA4408 > CAIKXD01. The sequence goes on along the minus strand of CAMBZU010000043.1, from coordinate 1,257 downwards.
TACAGAATTCCCATTAGATATACTTAGCACACTACCTGCCAGGCTCAGTGTTTGCGCATCGGTAGCAATACTTGCAGCTTGCCAAGAGCCTACGCCATTTGCATCGGAGGTTAATACTTTGTTTAAACCTTGTGTGCCATCCACAATTTTTAAACTACCCGCTAAATGCAATTTTGTATCAGGAATTAAAGTTCCAATTCCAATGTTACCACCATTATTAAATATGTTAGAACTATTTACTACCCAATTTGAGCCGTTCCAATAAGGCGTATTACCAGCGGCTGCGCCAGTGCTTAAGACACCATTTGTTCCATTGGTACCGTTAGCTCCATTACAAACCCATTTAGTTAAAAATGGATTTATTTCAATTGGATCCAAAATACTATTGCTATTTGCATCAAGACCGTATTCAGTTTTAAAACCTCCGGCGGCACAGTTCATACCAACTGGTTCGCTTGTAGTATTTATTAATGAAGTTTGAGCATTAATACCGTTTGTTCCATTACAAACCCATTTAGTTAAAAATGGATTTATTTCAATTGGATCCAAAATACTATTGCTATTTGCATCAAGACCGTATTCAGTTTTAAAACCTCCGGCGGCACAGTTCATACCAGCTGGTTCGCTTGTAGTATTTACTAATGAAGTTTGAGCTAATCCATTACAAACGTATTTAGTTAATAATGCATTTATTTCACCTGCATCCAAAATACTGTTGCTATTTGCATCAAGACCGTATTCAGTTTTAAAGCCTCCGTTAACACAGTTAACACCTGCAGCTTCTGTTGTTGTTTTTACTAAACTATTAAATCCATTGGTGCCGTTTGTTCCGTTGCTTCCATTGGTGCCTGCTGCTCCATTTGTGCCATTCGTTCCGTTTGTTCCATTAGTTCCGTTACAAACGTATTTAGTTAAGCCTGCTATAACTTCTCCTGCATCTAATATACTGTTGTTGTTAGCATCTAAACCGTATTCTACTTTCATTCCGCCATTTACACAATTTGCTCCAGGAGCTTCGGTGGTGGTTTTTACCAAACTGTTAAATCCATTGGTTCCGTTTGTACCGTTGCTTCCATTGGTGCCTGCTGCTCCATTTGTACCATTGGTACCGTTTGTTCCGTTGCAAACGTATTTAGTTAGGCCAACAACAATTTCACCTGCATCTAATATACTGCTGCTATTCGCATCTAAACCGTATTCTACTTTCATTCCGCCATTCGCACAATTTGCTCCGGGAGCTTCGGTGGTAGTTTTTAC
>CAMBZU010000042.1 GCA_945872355.1 Chitinophaga pinensis | reverse complement strand
AAACTAAAGAATAGAATTTTATATAAAGCAACAAAGAATAAACCATTAACAGAAATCAAAAAACAAATCAATAAAAAAATTAGTCAAACTCGTTATAAAATAGAACGAACCTTCGGTTCAATAACCAGATGGTTTAAAGTAAGCGGAGCGCGCTATGTGGGTAAAGCGAAAACGCATTCACAACACTTACTACAAGCTATATATTACAACTTATACAGAATGCCAATAGTGGAGATTGTATAGCCGGAGGTGGGTAAAAACTATAAAAATGGCCTTTTTGAGGCATTAAATCAAGAAAATTAATGCTAGAATAAAGGCTAATTTTTAGTTTGTAAGATGAAAAATCATTCAAAATAGTGATGGTTTTGTAATGTTGGAGTTTTGCAGTGGTCTCAATATGGAAGAGGCCTAACAGCAAGAGGTGTTCAACCAGTATGTACTTTTCAACAAGTATTTAAATATACCTAACTGTTTGGAGCATTTTCACCAGTAACAGGAAACAAACTTTTATTAGAAATGCCTTTCTTCAATGCAGAAACTTTTCAAGTTTATTTGGATATATTCTCAGAGAATAAAATACCAAAACGTGAACTGGCATTAAATACTTTTAAAAATAACTTTTACAAAAGTTTACTTGAAAAAACGTTCTAAAAATAATTTATATATTTGATTAATTTTAATAGCTTTTACTAATGTTAAGAAATGAACAAATTAGGAGATAAAAAATTTATTTTAAATCGAATGGTATATTTAATTCAAATTACAAATTAGCCTACAAAAATGGTTAATATACTCTTAAACTAAAGTCATTGAAATTGACAACCATTTTAACCTCTAATTTAGCGAGTTTATTTTTTTAAGCATATTATTTTAAAACTAATTTATGAAATCAACCCTAAAATTCTATTTGTTTTTTTCTTTGAGTTTTTTGTTCAGTATGACATGTTTATTCTTGTTTTATTGCCAATTATACAGCAAAACAGATTATTTATCTGATCTTAAAGCACATATAAAATTCTCCATCATGCCTGATGACGAAAAGTCCACAGGATATTCATTATTACACAATGTAATTAATTTATTTGCTAATAAAGTTTCTAATTATGCCTATGTAGATTTATTAACAGCCGCCAATTTGTGTATGATAATAATACTTAGTTTTTCTATCTATTTAATGACCTTATTTATCAGAAACTATTACGATAATTATGCTCAAACATACAGTTTAAAAAGTACTTTCTTAACCTTCGGAACATCACTAGTTTCCATGATAATTACCGTTATGCCAGGTGTTAGTGAAGGTGTTTATCTTGGCAATGGAACGCCAAATCCCTGGCACAATCCAACATATTTAATTTGCAGACCATTTTCTATGTTGGTTTTTCTAATGTTTATAATAGTTTTAAATCAATCCATAAAGAATCAAATAAGTAAAATCAATCTTTTTTTACTCACATTATTTGCACTACTTTCTATGTGGTTTAAACCTTCTTTTTTGATATCTTTTTTACCAACTATGGCTTGCATTTTAGGGCTATTTTTACTTAAGAAAAAAATTCAACTTAAAAATGCTATCTTAATTGGATGCTCATTTCTACCTGCTGTAATTATTATTATTTTTATTTATAAATTTGTGTTTCATGGTAAATCCGACAATTCAATTAGTTTTGGAATAGGAGAATTCTGGCATTTATACTCAAAAAATCTCCTTATTTCTCTGGCATTAGGAATGTCATTCCCCATTTATGTATTTATATTAAAAATTAAAAACCTAAATCTCGATTTTCAAATTGCTGCCTTAAATTATTTTTTCTCATTCTTAATCGTATATTTTATTTCCGAAACTGGCGAAAGAGCAGCTCACGGAAACTTTTTTTGGACTTACTTATTTGCTATGTTCTTTATGTTTTTAGTGGCCACTAAAATCTTTTTTCTTGAGAGTAAATTCACCACTTGGCAAAAAACACTTGGGTTTGTTTTATACGGAGCTCATTTAGGCTCAGGAATCCTTTATTTTAGCCAAATTTTAAAAGGCAAAGTGTTTTTCTAACCTTTACATATTGAATTATGCATTCTTGATAAATACCCTATTAACTGACTAAACAAGCTAAATAGGATAAACATCCAAAATATGTGATAGTTTTTTTGAATAATTCAAACATAAAATTGTTTTTAAACCTGTGTGAGTGTTTTTGATAAAAGCTGCAAAGGATTTTAATTAATTATAACTTTATACTTTAACTTTATGAAAAAAATATTTTTAATTTTTATATTGATTGCAACTACTTGGCATACAAAAGCACAAAGCAATGACTTTTACAATCTTTACTTTGATGGAAACGCCTTACTTGTGAAAGGTCAATACAATAAAGCCATTGAAAGCTATAATAAAGCATTAAAATTATCTCAACCAGATTATGTTTATTTCAATAGAGGCAACGCCTATTTTGGAAAGAAAGATTACACAGCCGCCATGGCAGATTACAACAAGGCCATTCAAATGAATAAAAGTTATACTGAAGCTTATTGTCAAAGAGGTTTAGTTAAAAGTTATACTGGTGATAAAACGTGCTGTGATGATTTAAAAAAAGCCATGAAACTTGATTCACCAGATGCAAAGGAGGCCTATGAGAAAAATTGCAAAAAACAAAAATAACAAGTACTGATTTTTAAAGATAAATAAATTCCTCATTGTATTTCTAAAATACTTAATTGTTACTAAAAACTACAAAGCAATTTTGGATCTTGCAGCACCTAAAAGCCAGGCAGCCTCAATTGACACCTTGCTAAATTAAAAATGGCGCTGCCTTATCAATTGAGCTACTTTGCTCAAAAATAATTAACCTAAATCTACTATGCAATTTCAGCATCACCAATGCAAATGATAATGTAAACAGACACCACACATCACAATGAATATCAAGACCTTTAAGAGAAATGAACATGGACTTAGGCTTAGTCGGCATAAAACAGATCATTCGTTCAACAATGTGTTGATTCCTACTTATTAATTCATATTGAAGAATATTTTGGGCGTTTAAACAAAAGTTAACATTGCTTTATTCATCTTATTTCATTTCATTTTCCTACATTTGGTTATCAATTCAATGATTAAATAATCCAAACTAATTTAAATTAATAATCCAATGTCTAAAATACGCAACGCATTTTTTGCTTTAATAGTTTTACTAAACGTTAATGCTTTCAGTCAATCTTCAGCCAAAACAGCAGAAAACGGACTTGTTTGGTACACTAATTTACAAGAAGTACATGAGCTTTCTACAAAATCAAACAAACCAATTTTTGCTTTCTTTACAGGAAGTGATTGGTGCGGTTGGTGTAAAAAATTACAAAATAATGTATTTGTAAAACCAGAATTTATTGACTGGGCAAGTAAAAATGTGATATTACTTGAATTAGATTTCCCAAGAGCAAAACCTTTAGCACCAGAACTAAGCAAACAAAATGCTGAACTAGCGCAAGCATTAGCAGTGAGAGGATACCCAACTGTATGGTTGCTTTATACAGAAAAAGTAGAAAGTACCAATGCAATTAACTTAAATACGCTAGGCTCTTTGGGTTATCCACAAGGTGCTATTGCTGGAAAAGAAGAAGTGAAATTTTTAAGTGACGCAGCTCAAATAATGGCCAACAAAAAGAAATAATTTTATTTGCTTTTTGTAATTGGTTTTAAACAACATTCTATCGTTGTTTTGTGCTTCGCAGTAATTATTTTTGGACTAAAATAAGGTATTCCTAAATTTAATCCTCGTACTATTAGCAATACAGCCAAAAGAATGGTGAATGTAGGTATTGCTTTTTGAAACACACTTCTTAACGAAATACTTAAACGACTTTTAAAAATCATTAAACCAAAAAGCAAGGGCATGGTGCCAATGCCAAAAATAAACATGTAGAGCATACTTTGCCACCAACCACCTGCACCAATAGCTGCAGCAAGCGCAATATAAACCAAACCACAAGGTAAAAGGCCATTAATTAAACCAATAAAAAAAGCAGAAATTAGATTTTTCTCTTTTATAAATCTATTAAATTGTGCTTTTAAAAGTGTTACCCATTTTAAATTCAATTTTTCGATTCCTAAATTATAGGTGCTTATTTTTTGAAAGAAAAATATGATTAAAACTAAGATGCCTGTAAACACAGAAATATAACGTTGAAAGCCCGTTAATTCAATCATTTTAGCAAATACACCCGAAAACAAACCAAGTAAACTATAGGTAATTGCTTTCCCAAATAAATAATTAAAACTGCCCAAATAGCTATAGCCCGTTGAATTACTTTTTAAAGGAACTGCCAAAGCAATAGGACCACACATACCTACACAATGTAAGCTGCCCATGATTCCTATTGTTAATGCTGTAAGATAATAGGTCATCTTTTAATTAATGCTTATTCTTTCTTCTTTAAAAAAATTCTTTATACCAATGCGCCAATCTAACTTTACAATGTATACTCCTTTATGCAATCTCTTGGTATAAATGGTTTGGATACCTTCCTTATCTGTCTTGATCTCAGTTTCAAAATCTGCACTCGCATCGTCAGGCTTAAAAAATAAAATATGTCCTTCTGGCACACCCATTTCTGTCCAAAACCTGAAAGCTACCACTCCTTCATTTTGTGTGATTGTAACAGCATTTGCTGCGGCGCTTAAATTATTAATACCATCAATTTTATCTTGGTATTTTAGCTCTTGCTCATAATAATTGGGCGCAACCAAATCCACAGTTTGTGTTGATGATTTGTATACCATTAAAGCAATCATTGATGCAAATGATAAATATAAAAATACAATTTTTGTTCCCCAACTCATAGCTCTTTTCATTTAAATTTACAGTATCGTCAAAAACTTTTCCCCAAAAATTTAGTCTTTACAGTTTCTATCTTTTTACCATTTTCATAAACACCAATTTTAATTTTACTACTTCTTTTTTTGATGTTCTTTTTTTCAATAATTAAAAAGAATTCACCCTCCCTTAATCCTTGTCCTTTAATGATCAAATCTGAATCTCCAATAAATTTAAAATCCCCTTCAAAGTCCTCCAATTTAAATGTGAGATGCTTTTCTTCAAATGTTTTATTTACGATTTTAAAATTGTACAAATTACTTATTCTTCCATCGCTTTGCTCTTGAAACAACATTCCCGAAGTACGAAGCACTGTAGTTTCCACATCACTTCTAAGTATTAAGGCAGAAAAAAGGCCAATTAACAATACAAGTAAAACACCACTATAAGCAACAATTCTGGTTGTTAATTTAAATGGTAATCTTTTTTCAATTTGGTTTTCTGATGTGTAACGAATTAAGCCTTTCGGCAAATGTATACGCTCCATCATATGATCGCAAGCATCAATACAAGCAGTGCAATTGATACATTCTAATTGTGTACCATTTCTAATATCAATTCCTGTGGGACAAACTTTAAAACAAAGATGACAATCAACACAATCTCCTGCAGTTCTCTGCTCATTCTTTTTAATTTTAGCACGCTTTTCACCGCGCATATAATCGTAGGCCACAATGATAGAATTTCTATCTAACAATACACCTTGTAATCTACCATAGGGACAAACAACAATACATGCTTGCTCTCTCAAATAACTAAACACAAAGAAAAATACACCCGTAAAAATTATAATAGAAATAAATCCTCCAATATGCTCAGTTAAGGGTTCAGTAACAATTTTATATAACTCATCAACGCCAATTAAATAGGATAAAAAAGTGTTCGCAATTAAAAAAGAAATCATGAAAAAAAAGGTATACTTCAATCCTTTCTTTCTTATTTTTTCTGCATTCCAAGGCATTCTATTGAGCGCTTTTTGATAAGCCGAATCTCCTTCAATTAAATACTCTATCTTTCTAAATACCATTTCCATAAAAATAGTTTGTGGACATGCCCAACCACAAAATAGCCTTCCGAATATGACTGTAAACAATACAATAAATACAACAAATGTGAGGGTGGCTAATCCAAATAGAGGAAAATCTTGTGGCCAAAAAACTACGCCAAAAATAATAAACTTACGCTCAAGCACATTCAAGAGTAATAATGGATTGCCATTAAGTTTTACAAATGGCAATCCAAATAATATCACCAAACACAAATAGCTGAAACAGGTACGATAATTATATAATTTCCCCTTTGGCTTTAAAGGATTAATCCATACTCTTTTACCATCATCACCTATGGTCGCTACTGAATCTCTAAAGGATTGATCAAGATCCTGTTTCTTATGACTTTCATCCATTCATTTTTTTATTTCACAGGCATAATTTCTATTTTATTGGTGCTTCAACTTTACTATCCTTCATAGCTGTTACTGCGTTCATAGTGTCAGTTTTTGTTGAATCCATTTTAATGCCCTCTTCTTGATATAACTCGCCTTGAGGTTCTTTAGCGCCAGCTGGCTTACTTCCTCTTAAGCTTAAAATATAACTCGCTATTTGTTGTATTTCCATTGGCTTTAGCTGACTTTGCCATGATATCATACCTTTTGCAGGCACACCATACTTAATTGTTTTAAATACATTCTTCACTCCTCCACCATTAATCCAATAATCATCTGTAAAATTTGGCCCCACACTACCTTCCCCATTTTGACCATGGCAAGCAACACATTTCTCCTTAAAAATACTTTTACCAACGCCTATATCATTAGCTGAAACTAATACTGTTACCGAACTCTCATCAACTTTATCGGCTGCTGTTTTTAAATATTCTTCTTTAGCATTTGCTGCATCAGCCAATTCCTTTTGATACTCGGCGGTTTGAAGCGGAGATGAGCGTAAAATATGGTAGTTAAACAAGTATAAAATAGCAATCACTATGGTCAAATAAAATCCGTATTTCCACCAAGGGGGAAGATTATTGTCAAGCTCACGAATGCCATCATAAACGTGGTCTGTCATAATTTCATTTTCTCTTTCAATAGGAACTGCATCGTTTAATGTAGCCGAAATTTTTGCAAAATCAAACATTGGTTTTTCCACCTCAGGAGCCAAATCACTCACCATTCCTAATATCCTAAGCATTTTTCTTAAAATAATAAGCAATATAAAAAGTACAAACAGCTCAAAAAGTATAGCACTTACCATAATCCAAAATATACCTGAACTTAATCCAGAAAACTCGTTTGGGAAAAAGTCTCCAGTTACTGAATTCGTAGCGGCCAATGTTTCCTGGGCATTTAAAATGCCACCAGAAAATAAACTAAACACAAGCAAAATAATTCCAACAACTGTTGTATTTAATTTATACTCAGCTTTTCTCTTTTTGAGGTCTGTTTTTGTAATATTTTTAATTACGCTACTTACCGATATAATAAAAAACAACAGAATAAGTGCTACACATAGCAATATCCAAAAAAGCGCATTGTTCAATAAGTTATTACTATTGTCAGCAGGAGCTACTGCTAACGCAAAGGTGTTTTCAAATCCTGCTACAACAAGCGTTATAGCCATCAAGTATTTTACTATTTTTGATTTTATAAAGTTCATAGAAAAAGTTTTTTATTGTTCTTTGTCAAAAGGAATTTGTTGCATGTGGCTGATGTAAGCTTCATCTGCTTTCACCACATAAAAAATCAACGCTACAAAAAAGATTACGAATACAAGTAGCGAAATCATTGGAAATATCTCTATTCCTGCAATTTTTTCTAGATAGTTTTTAAATTTCATGATACAATGTATAAATTAGTTTTGTGCAGTTTTATTACCCTTAATATCTGTTCCCATGCGCTGTAAATAAGCTATCAAAGCAATTATTTCTCTATCACCCTTTACAGCAATTCCTTCTTTGTTTAAACCAGTAGCTATTTTATTGGCTTGCTCATTTAAATTATTGATAGCCACAGCATCAAATCCAGCTGGATAAGGAACACCAAGCGTTTGCATTGCCCTTATTTTTGCAGGCGTTGAAGCAATATCTAACTCATCTTCAATTAACCAAGGGTAATTTGGCATTATAGAACCTGGCGACATACTTGTTGGTTCTTCCATGTGATTAAAGTGCCATGAATCAGGGTACTTGCCTCCTTCGCGCGCTAAATCTGGTCCTGTTCTTTTTGAACCCCATTGAAATGGATGATCATAAATAAATTCACCTGCTTTTGAATATTCACCATAACGCTCAGTTTCAGAACGAAAAGGTCTTATCATTTGTGAATGACAAGTGTAACAACCTTCTCTAATATAAAGATCTCTACCCTGTAATTCAAGCGGAGTATATGGCTTCACACTTGCAATGGTTGGTATATTTGATTTAATCATAAAAGTTGGAATCATCTCAATGGCTCCTCCAACTAAAACTACTACTAAACTCAATACCAACATTTGAATTGGCTTACGTTCTATAACCCTGTGCCAATGGTCTTTTGAATGTGGCTGATATTCTTTTGCCAATGGTGCTGCAAAAGCTTCTTCATCAACTACATCATGACCTGATTTAGCCGTTTTAATTAAGTTATAAATCATTACTATAAATCCGGTTAAATAAAGTAAACCACCTAATGAACGCAAGGCATATAATGGAATCAACTGTGTAACTGTTTCTAAAAAATTAGGATACTTTAAAAAACCTTCTGGTGTAAATTCCTTCCACATCAAACTCTGTGTAAAACCTGCCCAATACATTGGAATAGCATAAAATAAAATTCCCAATGTGGCAATCCAAAAATGAAAATTAGCCAACTTTTTTGAATATAATTCTTTTCCAAAAAGTCTTGGATACAACCAATACAACATACCAAAAGTTAAAAATCCATTCCAACCTAAAGCACCAATATGTACATGCGCAACAATCCAATCTGTATAGTGTGCAATGGCATTTACATTTTTTAAAGATAACATTGGGCCTTCAAAAGTGGCCATACCATATGCAGTAACAGCTACAACCATAAATTTCAAAACAACACTTTCTCTTACTTTATCCCAGGCACCTCTTAATGTTAGCAATCCATTGATCATTCCGCCCCACGATGGTGCAATTAACATGATTGAAAATACAACGCCTAAAGATTGAGCCCAATCGGGCAATGCTGTATATAATAAATGATGCGGACCAGCCCAGATATATAGGAAAATTAATGCCCAAAAATGAATGATACTCAATCGATAACTAAAAACTGGACGCTCTGCAGCTTTTGGTACAAAATAATACATCAGTCCTAAATAAGGCGTGGTTAAGAAAAATGCAACAGCATTGTGTCCATACCACCACTGAACTAAGGCATCTTGCACACCCGCATATAAACTGTAACTCTTAAAAAGTGAAACAGGTAATTCAAATGAATTTACAATATGCAATACAGCAACAGTAATAAAGGTGGCTATATAAAACCAAATAGCAACATATAAATGACGCTCTCTTCTTTTTATAATTGTACCAAACATATTCCAACCAAAAATTACCCAAATCAAAGCAATCGCAATATCAATGGGCCATTCTAACTCTGCATATTCCTTGCCTGTTGTAAAACCTGCAAAAAGGGTGAGCGCAGCGGCTACAATAATTAACTGCCAACCCCAAAAATGAATTTTACTCATGGTATCATTAAACATGCGCGCCTTACACAAACGCTGTAACGAATAATAAACTCCTGTAAATATTCCATTCCCAACAAAGGCAAAAATTACCGCATTGGTATGCACTGGTCTAACCCTACCAAAGGTGGTGGGGGCCCAATTAAAACTTAATGCAGGAAATACAAATTGCAAAGCAACTAGTAAACCTACAGTCATGCCTATCAAACCCCAAAATATAGTGGCATAGGCAAACTGCTTCACTATTTTGTTGTCGTAATAAAACTTTTCTTGTTCCATAAAAATTACTTTAATTTAAGATTAGGTATTAGTTTAGGTTGATTAATTAATTATTTATTTTGGTTCATTATCATCTTGCTTAAGCGCTGGAGCCGGCTTATTAGCATCAAATAAAATTCTTACCGATGGCGTGTAATCATCATCATACTGCCCCTGTTTTACCGACCATAAAAAGGCTATCAAAAAGCCCAATGCTACCACCAAACTAAAGCCTATTAAAACAAACATCGCGCTCATCGTTTTTTCATCTTTTAACCATGTAAAACTAACGCTAACAGAAAAGTTAAATTATGACCTTAATCAGCACAAAACATGATTTAAATCATAAAATAAAAATCAACTTAGTAGCTTATTTTTTTAGGTCCTAATTATTAAAAAATACAAGCCACAATAAACAATGTAGGCCAGTTATTTCATAGGACCAGAGGAGGTATTCTCGCAAATGCTTATATTTCAATACAAGTCAATGCAATTTATAGCGTATTTTTTTGGGCAAAACCATACCAAAGACGGTATGGTCGGGCTGTTCACGCTGCATGGCAGCTTGTTGCCATCCCTTTTGCAGTATAGGTGTAAATCAAAGCTAATATGGTTCCCCGTAAAGGAAAAAACTTAAAGCTACTTTAAGTTTTAATATCATCTTGCTTGGCAATTGATTTTAATTAAATATTACGGAAAATAATAGAAATAGGTATTTCCCAATATGTTTTGATTTATCATACGAATAATTAATTTACTTACTCTTATTTGTTCTTATCAAAAACAATTCAATAATCTAAAATCAAAAATCTAAAAATCTAAAATCCAAAAATATAAAATCTAAAATCTAAAAGTCTAAAATCTAAAATCCAAAAATCTAAAATCTAAAAATCTAAAATCTAAAAGTCTAAAATCCAAAAATCTAAAATCTAAAATCCAAAAATCTAAAATCCAAAAATCTAAAATCTAAAATCTAAAAATCTAAAAGTCTAAAATCCAAAATCCAAAAATCTAAAATCTAAAATCCAAAATCTAAAAATCTAAAAATCTAAAGTCTAAAATCTAAAATCTAAAAATCTAAAGTCTAAAATCTAAAATCTAAAAATCTAAAATCCAAAAATCTAATGTCCAATATCTAAAACCTGACCAACCCTAATCCTTTTCCTCCTCCTTCAAAACACTGGTATAATGCTTCAAAGATCTCAAAATTAAAGCCGCCGCAGCAGTTATAATCAATACTGTAATAAAATTGGTAGAAATAAAAACCTTTTGCAAGGCAAAGAAATTTCTTAAAAATTGAATATAAACAAAGCCAATCACAGTAGCCAAAACGCCCGAATATTCTCTTCTAAACACCGCCTTTGGAGAAAAGGAAACGCTACTCTTTTGGTATTTAGCAAAACTTGGAATAAAAGCAGGCACCTTTAACGACCAGTTTAAATAGGCTTCTCCAAATTTTTTCTCTAAAAACCTTTCTTCAGCAAACATAATTCTTTCGTAATAAAGCCAGTAAGCTAAAGAAAAAATAAGGAAAAAACTAAAATTCATGGTGTAAACCACAATGCCTGCCCACATAAAATAATTTCCAACATACAGTGGGTGTCTTAAAACTGAATAAATACCAACAGTGTTAAGCTGTTCAGCAATTTGTTTTTCTGTATTTCTACCTGAAGTTCCTTTTGGTGTAGTTCCAATAGTAATAGCCCTTATGGCAAAGCCCAAAAGACAAAAAGTAATTCCTAAAATCAATAGCAAGCGTTGCGAGGGTATCGAAATTTGTGCACAGTCGGTGGCATATACATATGGAACACACAATAAAAAAAGTAAAATAGGAAACTGACCTCTATATTTAAACAAGAGGTTACCAGAAGATTCAAAACTGTGTATTAAGGCCATTTTATAAAAAATATGTAACGATTCAAAAAATTATCCTACATTGCAAAATAATTTCAAGGCGAAAATAGTAAAATATTATGGCTACAAAATCATCTAAAAAAAAGACAGCTCCTAAAAAAGCTGCTGCTAAACCTAAAATTGCTGCAAAAAAAACAGCAGTTACAAAGGCAAAACCTGTTGTTGCTAAAAAAGCTAAAACCGCTGTAAAAACAGCAGTTAAAAAGAAAATTGCGGCAAAAAAAGTGACGGCAAAAACAATTAAAAAGAATGCTGTTTCGGTATCAAAACCTAAAGCAAAAAAAATAATTAAAGTTGTAAACAATAGTCAAAATAAGGCACTTGCGGCAAAAAAGAAAGTTGTAAAACCAGTTAAAAAGGTCTTAACACTAAGTAGTAAGCCTGCAAAAGCTGCAAAAAAAACTATTGCTAAACCACTTGCAGCAGCAAAAACAAAGAAAGAATCAACGAAGGCAGAGTTACCCAAAACTGTTGCAACCAGCAAAAAGCAAGTTACAAAAGTGGTAAAGGTAGAAGCCAAAAATGAAGCTCCACTAAAGCCTGTTACAAAACCAATCCTTAAAAAAACAGCTTCTGATGCAGCTGTATCACAAAGAAATATGGCCATAAGAGCCAAATATAAAAAACTTGAAATTGAGTATGCGGTGCACTCTGCCAAGCATATTTTATTTAGCTACTTAAGCACAAGCTCTGGTTTATCCGAATGGTTTGCCGATAAGGTGAACGAAAAAGGAGACATTATGGTTTTTGAATGGGATGGTGCGCAGCAGGCTGCTAAAGTGCTCTCTGCAAGAGAAGACCATCACATACGTTTCCGTTGGTTAGATATGCCAGAAGCAATTTACTTTGAGTTTAGAGTCGAAACAGATGAAATAACAGGCGATTTAGCGCTTATCATTACTGACTTTTGTGAGGATGAAAGCGGCATAGAATCTGCCAGAAACCTTTGGAATAGCCAAATTGAAAACCTTTTTCACATATTAGGAATTCACTAATCTTACATTTTTTTCTTAACTTCAATTTGTATTACAACTACAAATTGCGCAATGCTATTTTATGAATTTTGATTTATTAAAACAAATGTGCGGCATACAAGCGCCATCAGGACATGAAGTAGGCATGACACAATTTTTATTGAATTACATCAATTCCCAAAAAACAAATTGGAAAGTTCAACCGCAAATAATTTATGGCGAGGGATTTCAAGATTGTATTGTACTTGTTTTTGGAAAACCTAAAACTGCTATTTATGCACACATTGATTCTATTGGCTATACTGTAAGATATCACAACCAATTAGTAAAAATTGGCGGGCCAAAATGTGAAAATGGATTTAAACTTATTGGTAATGATAGCAAAGGAGAAATAATTTGTGAGCTAAAAGTTGATGAAGATGATAACCTTACCTATGATTTTAATAGAGAAATTGAGCGAGGAACCATGCTCACTTTTTTACCAGAATGGATTGAAGATGATAATTTTGTGCAATGCTGTTATATGGATAACAGATTAGGTGTTTTTAATGCACTCAAAGTAGCCGAAACCCTCGAAAATGGAATGATTTGCTTTAGTTGTTGGGAAGAAACTGGTGGTGGTAGTGTTGCATATTTAGCCAAATTTATGTACGAAAAATATCAAGTAGTACAAGCGCTTATATCAGATATAACTTGGGTTACAGAAGGTGTACCGCACGGAAAAGGTTGTGTAATTTCAATGCGTGATAGCGGTTTACCAAGAAGATCTTATGTAAATAAGATCATTAATATTGTAAAAGAAAGTGGCATGCCTTATCAACTTGAAGTTGAATCAAGCGGAGGCAGCGATGGAAATATACTTCAAAAATCTGCCTTTCCTATAGATTGGTGCTTTGTGGGTGCTCCAGAAGCTGATGTGCACAGCCCAACAGAAAAAGTACATAAGGAAGATATCAAATCCATGATAGAAATGTACAAGTTACTTATGGAGAAGCTTTAATCATCTCTCAATATACCTTGTGAAAAAGATATAACTGAGATATTTTTAAAAATTAAGCGCTTCTTTTTCTTTTTATAATGATGTTAAAAATTGCAGAAAAAAAGAATTTTAAATCTGTAGTATATGGATTTTTTTCCTTTAATAGCAGGTAGTCTCTTTCTGCTTGTAGCACATCTTCTAAAGAGCTTTTTCTATTTAAAGAAACATACGGTGGAATGCAGCCGGGTTTATGTTTTAGTCTCAATTTTTGTAAGTCTTCGGGAATATCTTTTAAATAACGCTGGCTGATTGGTCTTATTCCTACCAATTTCATATCCCCTTTAAGAACATTAATAAGTTGAGGTAATTCATCAATCCAGTATTTTCTAAAAATTTTACCCCATGGGGTAAGTCTAAAGTCGTTTTTAGGCTTGCCCGACTCAGCATAACCATTTAATTTAAGAATATGATCATGCAAGTACTCAGAAAAAGGATGCATGGTTCTGAATTTATAAACTTTAATAAGCTTGCCGTTTTTCCCCAATCTAGGCATTGCAAATATTGGCCCATAGGAAGGATTGTAATTTTCTTGTGGCACTTTTACTTTTTTAACTACACAATATAAATAACCATCAAAACTCTGGTATTCAACAATATCAAAACCAGTGCTTACCAATCTGCCTAACACTTCGGCTTTAGAGAGTAACCTTAACCTACCTCTTGTTAAAATAAAGTATATCTTTTTTATACCCCATACTTTGGGTGCAATACGTAATGTTAAAAATTCGAAGAAAAAATAAAAGTTTCTTATGAAGGGAATATTGCCAATTTTTTGTCTCGATTTTCTTGCCTGAATAGTTTCAAACCTGCAAATAAAAACATTGTCATTAGCAAGTTTTTCATTTACTGCTATAAATAGTTTGTTTATATATCTGTACTGATTAACAGGCTTTAAATTAACTACAGCTTCAATATTTTGCTGATTATTTAATATGTTGAAAGGGTTTGATGTATAAACTACAAGCGTATTTTTTGATTCAATTTGTACATAATTATTTATAAAAACATATGCCTCCTCACTAACTTCTTGTCTTACTTTATTATTCATTTGTTTAATTATAAAATTTAAATTCCTTATATCTTATGCCAATCCAACCGCATTAAAAATTACATCGCGTTGGTTGTACGTTAATGAAGGTGAAAAAGTTTATCCTATTTTAAGAATAATGGCAAATCCAATTAAAAAATGAGCCGCAGAGCACATTTGATGATGAAATATGTGAAGTTATTCCAATGTGATTTATAAATTATGACAATAATTTAAAATCTTATACCAATTGTATTTATTAGACAGCCCAGAGCTATTTAATAAATTTACAATGGCTAATGCCGATTGGAAAAAAGTTTGGTACAAATGCCGTGAACCAAATTTTGGCCATTACTTATTTCACATCGGCATAAACTAATTTGTGTAGATTTATAATGCGAATTTGGGTAAACCCAAAATTAAATGGGAACAAATGAAATTGACTAAAATTATCCCTTTACAAAGAAATATTTTTTGATGGTATTTTTGAGCCTTTGTTTTACCAATTCACTAAGCCATAAATAGTTATTATCAGTCCAACGTTGTGGATGAAAATTCATCATTACCATACTTGGAAATGTTTTGTTTTCAATTGCTTCAATAATTTGCTGCGTAGTATGAAATTCTGGCCAATTAATAGTTGTTGCCACTTTATCTCTCACGCTCACTTTAAATCCATCCCACATTCTTCCTGTATCGGTAATATAAAAAATTTGATTGAAATCCATATCAAAATAGGGTTCACCAATAAGATCATATTTTTTATAATCATAGGCCTTCCAAATATCTTTATTATCATACAAACTTCTTGGGCTGCCGTGCATACACAAGGTATTAATAGGAACAACTTCGCGTAATTTTGTTAAATGCTTTTCGAAATATTGAATTGCAATTGCTGTTTTTCCTGAAGCAAAATCCATATCCTCATAGTGATAACCTATTTCATGACCTAAATCAAATATCTTTTTAATAACTATTGGATCAAAACTTTGAGGTACCATTCTAAAATAATAAGTCGCCTTTATGTTCAAATGCTGCTGTATTTCTGCAAACTTTAGCGAGTTTAATTTTTTATCATCAACATCGTGCCTTAAAATAATCCATTTTCCAGAGGGCCTAATTCCCTGGCAATACTCTTCAAAAGTGATAAATGAATAGCCATTTTTTTTTAATGAAGTTAATAGCTTTTTGTATATGGTTAAATTAAAATCGATCATGTAAATGAAATTAGAAAAAAGATATTAAAAAGACTATTGAAGTAAAAGATTTAAAATATTTTTTGCTGCATTACCATCGCCAAAAATTTCAACAACATTGTTTTTAATTTTACCTTCTAAGATTAAAGTGGCTGCATCTATAATTTCTTGGCAATTGGCATCAGTTAAAAAAGCCATTTGTGCATCAACAATTTCAACCCACTCGGTTTCTTTCCTTAAAATTACACTTGGCTTTTGAAAGAAATAGGCTTCCTTTTGCACACCGCCAGAGTCAGTAATAATAAAGTTACTATATTTCTCAAGCATCATCATATCAAAAAAAGAAACAGGTTCAAGGATTTTAATTAATGGATTATTGGTAAACTTTTCGAGAAGCTGTTGATCTAAGTTTACAATCATTTTTTTTGTTCTTGGATGTATTGGCAGCACAATCTTTATAGCGTATTTGTCTGCAATATTGATAAGCGCTTGTATAATTTCCTTTAATTTAAACGCATTGTCAGTATTATCATTGCGGTGAATTGTGCATAAAACAAATGATTGATTTTTTAAATCCAATGTATTGATGATATCAGATTTTTGCTCAGCTAATTGTGAAAAATACAATGTATTATCTAGCATCACATCGCCCATATTTTTTACCAATGGATGATCCATTGAATAAGGTTTTGTGTTAGTATCATTAAAACCTTCTTTAAGCAAATTATTAAGGCCACTGGCTGTAGGGGGAAATAAATAAGTTGAGCAATGATCGGTTAATATTCTATTTATTTCTTCTGGCATTAGTTTATTATACGAGCGCAAACCTGCTTCAATATGAACCACCGGAATGTGCAATTTACTTGCTGCAATAGCTCCTGCAAGCGTTGAATTTGTATCGCCATAAACCAATAAATAATCAGGTGATTCGCTTTGAATAATAGCTTCAATACCTTGAATCATTTTTGCTGTTTGCTCGCCATGCATTCCAGAGCCTACATTAAGATTATAATTAGGCTGTGGTATTTCTAGTTCATCAAAAAAAACAGAAGACATGTTAACATCATAATGCTGTCCGGTGTGCACTATTACTTCATTAATTTGTTGATTGTAATATTTTTTTATTGCTCGGCTTATTGCAGAGGCTTTTATTATTTGCGGCCTCGCTCCTATTACGGTAAGTATTTTCATTGCTAATTAATTGTTGTAGGTAAATTGCAAATCAGGATTAACTTTTAAATGATCTAAACTTTGAGGATAATTTTCAAGCACCCAAACAAAAAAATCAGTTGGATTAATAGCGTCATTAATTAATTTTTGAAGTTTATTATTCCAATTTTCTTTTAAATTATTGGTGCTCAATAGTTCGTTTATTTTATCCAAAAATAAATTAAAATCTTTGGGCTGATAGGAGTAACAAAGATCATACGTATGCTCAAGTTGATTAGGCACAGACAACCTGCCCGCAAAAGTATTACATTTAACAGCAGGCACACCCATTATTGCGGCTTCTGATATCATTGTTTGACTATCGCCAATAAATAAGCTGGCGTAATAAAGCAATGAGTGAATTTGATGAGGAGCTACGGGCAGTCTATAGGCTTCAAACTCCTTTTCAATTTCTTTTTCAGAGGTAATAAAAACCCTTCCATATTTTTTTAATAAATCAATGAGTTGCTTTTTTTGTTCAAAAGAAATTCCTGATTCACCAACATCATGGTGCCCTTTAAATGCTACAAATCTTAATACAAAGTACTTAGTATTTTTGTCAAAATCAAGACCATTAAAAATACTTTCATCTGGCAAAAAAACATTGGGATGAAGGTAAAACAACTCATGAGTTCCATTATAATAAATGGCTTTTTCTGTTTTCCTTTTTATGGCTTTAGGTGTAAAAATTGCATCGGCATATGGATGTCCATATTTTGTTGCCAGCGGCTGTGCTTCATCGTCATCATCATCAAAAACAAAACTTTTCATTTTTGTCACACGAGATACATGAGGCAGGGCGATACCAGAGGTTAAACCAAAATTAATTTTATGCTTTTTAACGATAAAAAACAATTTAATATCCTGTAATATAATATCAATTGCTTTCCCAAAGATGGAGTTGCTTTTCTTTCCCAAATTAATGTAGGGTATTTGATATTGCTCAAGTAGTTTTTTGGCAATTGGAATATCTCTGGTAGTCCAAATAATATTGTGTTTTGCTTTTAATTTAAAGTAAATATTTTTGAATAAATGTACTTGACCAGGATGACTGATATCGATTAGAATATTCATCTTTTCAACTTTTTTAATATTTTTAAACCTAAGATCCCAACTTTATAAAGCAATGGTTTTGATATTTTTAAATACCTGCCATGCTCAACCAAAAGCCCGCCAAATCTTTCTTTGTATACTCTAACGCCATAATATTCATCTTTTTTACCAGCACCCATTAAATCAACAACTTTAAGCTTGTTATCAATTGCAAATTTAATGGCCCCATCAATTGCTATGTGTGCTGGATACATTTTTTTATCATAATTATCATCGCCGCAATAATAAAATGTATAAACGCCTTGAGATGGCAGCCACAAACAAAATGCACCACCAATTACCCTATCAAGATGTTTTACAACAAAGAAAATTCCATTCTTAGATTGAATAAGATTTACAAAAAAATTGAGATCTGGAATTGGCAGTTTAACTTTTTGAGCGTATAATTCTTTTAGTATTTTATAAAAGCTAGTAATTTCATTAACGTTTACTGATGGACTTACAACTGCACCAAGTTTATAGGTGTTTCTTATTTGCCTAGCTCTTGTGGAGTTCATGGCAGCCAATATTTCATTATGGCTTTTGTTTTCAAGATGAATTTGTACGTTCAGGTAATCTATAAAATTCCAGCCTGCATTTGTAAACTGCTGATTAAATTGACTGTAATCGAAAAAATTTCTAATCTCAGTATATATTACCTCATTTTTTAACGCAGTGTTGATGTACTGGAGGAAAGCTTCAATAGTTTGATTATTATTGTTTAGAAAAACTGGACCGCCATATATTATTGCTCTTTTTGATAAAAACCCTTTAATACCAGCCTCTTGATATACCGCAACAACTGCTAATGCCGTATATTCCGACATTTCTTCACAAGCAAAAACATGTGCACTGCAGTTTTCTACTCCCTTAAAAAAATTGTATGTTCCTATGGTTTGAAAAGGTGAAGCTTGTAACGAATTTTCTAACAAACGCTCCCATTTCAACTCTTCAACTGCACTATCTTTAATAAATATCATAACTTCTTTCTATTTTCAATTTCAACAAACGACATTGGCACTTGCTTAAATAGTAGTTTTTGAAAGGGCTTAAATAATGGATATATTTTTACGATTGTACTAAAAAGGTTGGGATAGTCGTAGTAAAATTTATTCGGTTGTTTCATTATAATATCGAATTCTTCATCTGTAAAATCCAACTTTTTCAGAAAATAAGTTCTTAATTCATTTAATTTTTCTTCAGTATCAAAATCCTTACCTATTTCAATTAACGCATCGTTTCTAGAAATCACACCGCTTGCCACTTGTGCAGAGAGGTTTATTATTCGTTTGTCAATTCCAAATTTCTTTGGTAGCCAATATGCCATAGCGAATTTTGTAAATAAATTTTCATGGTGGTGCCCACCATAGTCCTGCCATTCATATTGGTTAATCAATAATTTTTTAGCCTCCTGCTTATTATAATCTAGGTAATAAAAAGGTTTTAATTCTTTTATATTTCTCACAAAAGAATTAATTATAATATCTAAAAAAGATAAGGTAGGAAATGTTTTTATTTTAATATTGGAAAATTTCTTAATAATGAATGATAATTGCTTATGGTCCGAATAGGTCCATTCACGAGGTTGTTTTCCTTCAGATCTAAAATCGTTACCTCTAATAATAAATTTGATATCTTCTTTAGCCGCAACTTTATAAAGCGATGATTTAATAGCAACATCAGTTGGAATATCAATCCAAGGCAAACAAGATTTTATATATGCCCTCATAATTCCTTTCATTTCCTCATAGTCAACCACATAGGTTTCAAGATCTATGTTAAGCTTACGCGTTATTTTTCTAATATTATTTACTGCAATTTCGGAATTCCAGCCGTTGTCGAGGTTAACAGCCAGCGGATTTAAGCCATATTCATTAACCAGCATATGCATTAAATACGAGCTATCAACTCCTCCTGAAACACCAACAATACAGTGGTATTTAGAATTGCCTTTTTTCTCTTTCATATTCTTCACAAACTCCTGCCAATCTGCCTTTCCTTCTTCTCCTCTTTTAAAAGTTTCGCACAACTTTTTGTGCAAATAATAATAATTGCAAATACCATCATTGTCATAGTATATTCCAGGAACCGTATCATTCCAAATCCCAATTTTACATGTCTTCATTGCTTAAAATATTATATTTTTCCTGAATTGTCGGATAATTAATTAAAATTCCATTTCTAGAACCATGATAGATAAACAAACTTCCGGCAGCTAAACCATTTACTACTGTAGAAGCATTTAATGTTTTAAGGTGCTCATAATTTCCTGCGCCACCAAGCGCAACAATTGGAATAGCGGTAATTTTTGATATTTGGTCAATCAAATTAAGATTGTATCCTTGTTGGGTACCATCCAAATTAACATCTTGAATAATTAACTCGCCTGCACCAACCTCTTCCATTTGTTTTACAAAATCCAAGTAATTTAAACTCCCACTTTTAATTGCATTTGAATGAACAACTGTATATTTTCCCCAAAAATTTTTCTTTATATCAACACATACACATACTGTTGAACTTCCAAACTCTTTGGCAGCATCCGCTACAAAAGCTGGATTCTGACAGGCAATTGAACCTAATACCACCTTCTCAACACCTATTTTAACAAGCTTTTCAATTTGAGACAAAGCATCAATGCCGCCACCATATGAAAATGGCATGTTTGCCTCCTCTGCAATATTTTGAATTACAGCATAGTTAATTGTTTTATTACTAGATGCAGAAATATCTAAAAAGGTAAGTTCATCTGCATAGGAGTCATTAAAAATTTTAACAGCATTGATCGGATCACCAATGTATCTGTGATTATTAAAGTTAATTGACTTTACTAATCCTTTGTCTTTTAAAAGTAAAACAGGTATAATTCTGGGTAAATACATTTCTTTATTAAAGTTGTAGAAAATTATTTATTAGGGTAAGGCCCTGATTATGACTTTTTTCGGGATGAAATTGTGTTCCAAAAATATTGCCTTTTTGAACAGCGCAAGTAAAAGTATCTTCATAAGTTGAGGTACCAATTATATGCTCAGGCAAAGTGCAATCAACATAATAACTGTGCACAAAGTAAAATCTTTCATTTTCAACACCTCTAAATAATGGTGAATTATTTTGGCTGTTCACTGTATTCCAACCTGTATGAGGTATTTTATATTGCTGGCTATTTTGAATATGAAATCTTTTTACGGAACCATCAATCCATCCTAAACCCTGTGCATCACCCTCTTCGCTGCTATTCATGAGCAACTGCATACCCAAACAAATACCTAAAATTGGTTTTTTATTTATTAGCACTTCCTCGTTAAGCGCCTCTAATAGATTATTATTTTTTAAGAACTCAATCCCCTTACCAAAATGACCTACCCCTGGCAAAATCAACTTATCTACTTGCTTCAGCTTTTGTGGTTCATCAATAATGGTAATCGTGTGTCCTTTTATCCTTTTAACGATAGACCCAATATTACCTAACTGACAATTAATTATACCGACACGACTCATGAAAATTGGGCTTTGGATTTTAATGTTATATATATTTCTATGAGCTTTTGGGCAAAAGATTTACCATCAAGGCCTTGTGCAATTATACTTTTTCTTCCTTCAAAGCTATTGTTTGCTTTTAAAAATTCAATTGCTTCTTTAATTTGTGAAAAGTAATCTTGAGTATCATGTTTCGCAATAAATACGCCTTTCAAATTGCCAAATCTTTCGTTTACATCGCCTACATCTGTTGAAACAATAATTTTGTTGCAAGCCAATGCTTCTTTTATCACATTGGGTGAACCTTCCCATAAGCTTGATAAAAGTACAATATCTGATGCTTGATAATGCAAATTCATCATTTCCGAATCTATGCCATTGTCGAGCTTGTGAATTTCAATGTTATGGTCGTTAAACATTTCAAGGGCTGATGCAATCAAGGGATAATTCTTTTCATATCTTTTGGTATTTGCCGGAAAAAAAAGATGAATTTTATCAGAATTCCAACCAAGTTGAACTCTTGCTTGCTGTTTATCAATAAATTTAAATTGGTCTAAATTTACTCCATTTGCAATTACATGTGCATTTTTAAGCCCAATTTTTACCTTCATCTCATTAGACTTTACTATAACTTCCTTCCAAAATAAGAGGTTAAATAATTTAATAATCAAATTGTTTAATTTGGTGTTATGAACATCGCTACCCATTAAAGAAACTACCAGTGGCTTTGCCCCTGCTAATGAAGCAACGAAAGCCGTTAATGAATAATGGGCATGCACAATATCATATTTATTATTTTTGAGATGGCTTTTTAGTTTTGGAATATTTTGCATATAGCCTTTAAAACCTTTACCTATAATTAAGAAATTATCAACATCAATTCCTGCACTCATAAGCATTTGAGTTTGACTACTTGCAATAGGATCTATTTTACCTGAGTTACCCGATGATACAAATAGAACTTTCATTGATTTTTTAAAAACTTTACAACAGATTCTACATAAACATCCTCTATTTTCTTCTTGGAATTAACGAACTGCCATTTACCTTCATTATTGGTAAAACATCCATCAGAATAAAGGATGCCTGCGGTGCCAAAATACAAGCATTGAAACTCAATTAAATAATAAGTATTACCATCAAATGCAATATCAATAGAGCAATGTGGTGTATTTAATTTTTCAAATACATTTTTGGCAAAGTTTAATAAGGCATCACTAACATCAGCTTTTTCGCCATAGTAATAATTATCATATCCTCCACCGCTGGCTTTTATTCCTCTGCCTTTTTGAATTGGCCTTTTAAAAACATAATATTCATCATAAAAGATATACACCTTCCAATCGTGCTTTAGTTCGGGAATAAAAGGTTGTATAATAAATTTTTTACGTGTTTGCGACTCTTGTATATATCCTTTATGCTTATAGGTTCTAACAATATCTTTTAATCTTAATTTTAAATCAAAAGTTGATCGGTGTTTTTTAATCTGTGAAACCAATTCATTATAATTTTTTGCAAGAAAAACGCCTTCGCCCGATGCTCCTTCCGAGACCTTTAAAACCAATGGGAATGATAAACTATTTTTAATTTGAATTAATTCCTCTAATGTACCAAATGATTGTGCAAAAAAACCAGAATCAGCATAAAGCAATCGCCTAAGTTCTTCCATAAAAACCTTATTGTTATTAGCTCTTAAGTATCTATATTTAGGTAAAACATTGAACCCGCTTTCCTCTAAAATCAATACTTTATCTTCAATATAATCTTTATAGCTATATCCTATATCTTCGCTCGAGGTGTATAAGATACAATCATCCTTATCTAAGTCATTTATTTTAACTTCGCTTATGGATATATATTTTACTTCATAATTATATTTCAGAAATGCAGCTTTAAGCAAACTTTTATCCATACCGCTTCTGTAAGGAATATCAAAATGCTTGCTGCCAAAATGACCTTTATAGTCGGTTAATATTATTATATTTTTAGTCACTTTTATTTTCTTTTTTTGATGATCACAATTTTTTAATATTTCAAATACAATTAAAAAAATCCACCTTAAAGTTAATAATCAAATAACTGCAAGTTGTATTTATAAACTGCTTTTTTGAAAGTTATTAAAAGTAATCTTAAAGGCAATTATATAGAGCACCTAATTATTTTTTTTCAATATACAACCAACTATTCATTACAGGATGTTGATTGGGAATATGTGTTACCGTAAAGCCATTTTGCTCGAAATAAGATCTTATCTTGTTCATGATAGGCATACTTTTATCGTTACTTAAAAAATCATGGCAACTAATGGCTGCTTTTTTTATGATGTGAATACTATTTGCCATACCCTCAATCATATCCAATTCAGCACCTTCAATATTTACTTTTAGAAATTCAATACTTCTGATATTATGCTTTTCAACAAAATCATCCACAGTGATTAATGATACTTTAAAACTATCATCACTTTCTTCTTTAGATACAGCATTTTTTTCATGATTACTTTGATTCTCTATATAAATAAAACCATTTTTTCCTCCAATAGCAACTTGACAAGGAATAACATTTTTGTAGTTACCCTTTTCCATGGTAGTTTTTAAACTGAAAAAGGTTTCGGGGTGTGCTTCAATGGCATAAACTTTTCCAATGGGACCTACCATTTCTGAAAAAACGATTGCCTCAGTGCCAGTGCCTGCACCAATATCTAAAATTATTCCATCTGTGTCAATTCCAAAAGTTTTGAGGTTGATACGAAAAAGCGTTGATTTTAAATAACTATAGCTAGTAAGCCAAGCAGGAATTTTATCTACATTGATGAGCTTTCCGTTTTCATAAAGCTCGTATCGATCGGCAGCACTATTATAAAGTAAGCTTGTCCAAACTCCTCTTCTGATGCGTGTTAATACTTTGTTTGCGATAGGCAAAAAGGGTCGAAGGATACTATTATTAAATATTTTATTTAACTGATCTTTTTTGCCCATAATGTATTATTTTTTTTATAATACAAATGTAAGCTTTTTATCTAAAATTCCAAAAAAGAAGCAGTAAAAAGGTGATGCTTGCCGTTATTATATAACCTTTGCGAAAAAGCCAATTTGGCTTATTAAATACTTTGGTTTCTTCAGTATTATATAAATACCAAAAAGCTAAAAAATAATTAAATACGATATGAGGCATTGCTTTCCTTAACTCAAGGGCTTCAAACATAAAAACAAGAGAAAACAACTCTATTAAACAAAACAAAACTATGGGATATAATAATTTTATTTTTTGTGTTATAATTTTAATCATGGCTAATATTGAATAGGCCGATAGCAATAATCTAAGCAGTAATCCTGAAGCAAAAAAGTTATTTTCTACAATTGCTTTAGGATAAAACTGAGGAATTGGGCCAAATAAACCTGATATGGTATGCGTAACGTAGGTAAACCCAACCGACCCTCTTACTGTATTTTCGTTCTCCTTTGCAGCAAAAAAGTCGTTAACCGATTCATAGGGCAGATACCTTTGGCTCTCCTCCAAAACTGATGTACTCAAAAAATAATAGCCTGTAGGTAAACAAATCATTAAAAATAAGATTTTAAGCGGAAAACTTTTTACATTACTTACATAAAATAAAAATGCTGAGAATAGCAAAATAAAACTTACTGCAGGCCTAAAAAACAACATCATTATCAATCCAAATGCAATTGCAGCAAGGCTATACTTGCTTCCTCCAATAATAAATTTATACAAATGATAAAAGGAGTAAATGGTTAAAAAAACCATTATACTTTCTTTCAGCAATGATGCATTATACCATTGCAAGTAGGAAGAAAGATAAAAAACAGCGCAGAGTATAAAACAATAATTAGAACTAATAAAAAATTTGCAAAGTTTAAATAAATAATATACTGTTAATATACCTAATAATATGTAAAAAACACCTAAGATCATTGGTGAGGGCGTTAATTTATAAAGCAAACCCAACACAAAAAGTATCCCCCAATCATCATAACGCCACTCTGTTATTGCATTAATATCGTTTGCATATTTTAATGCATATTGATTATATGCAGCGGCATCGGCCTCGCTAAATACAAATAAATTATTTCTGAGTTCTATTGATAAAAATTTATAGGCTAATACAGCTATTATCGAAAAAAAAGCAGTAATAAATAAAATACTATGGGCGTTATTAATTTTACGCTCAGAAATGATATACAATAAGCGGATAATAATAAAATAGAAAATACCATAAAAAAAATTGAAAACTATCAATTCAATTTCTGATTCAAAACCTACAAAATAAACTAATAAGTATACCAGCAAGTATATGATAATATAGGCTAATAATACATTTTTAAATTGTTTCATTATATTTTAGGAAATAGCTGCTGTAGCTGTTGCACCATAATTTTGGCTATTGATTCTTTGCTCCAAATGCGTATAAGAGGCCACCAAAAATATATAGTCTCTGTTTCTTTCATTCATGCGAGGATGCATATTTTCAAGCATCGATTTAACTTGCGCTGAATTAAAAAAAGATGGATTACACTCCAGTAAATCAGCACTAACATTTGCATTAAACTGCGTAATCAAACCTAAGTTATCAATATCTTCGGTAACCAAGTTTTTTTTAAATTTCTTTTTTATATAGGGCAAAGTAATTTTAAGTTTCCCTATCATATTATTTAAATCTACAGGTGCATACCCTTTACCTGTTGGTAATTTATATAATTTTTTACTGGTTAATTTAATTATTTCGGCATACAAATATTGACCCTTCATTCTCTTAAAAGGATTATGAGTAAAGAATTCGTTATTACATCCTGCAATATCTGTTTTAAGTAATTCTTTTATAAAGGTAAAGTCTAAAAAAGGAATCCTCACTTTCATATATTTAAATTGAGCCGATGTCCATGTTCCAAAAACTTTTCTAAATGTTTCGGTAAAAACATAATGATAAAAGGCATGATTGGTATTTTTAAAGGACTTATTAAAATCGCGCAGCGCTATAATCTCTTGCCACAATTCCTCGAACTCATTTTCAAATGCTTCGAAATTTAAAAACTTAAATGCCTCACTACTTTTCAAACTTTTCTTTAGCATGTCTTCATCGGGCTCAAGAAAAATTTCTACTAAAGCTTTAGATGTAACTGCGCCTTGAATATGCAAGGCTCTAAATAACTCACTGCCGCAATAACCAGTCAATAGCACATTACTTTTATCTTTATTTTTATACGCTAGGTATTGAAAGTGAGGATAAAGATAGGCGTTGTAACCTGGGGCAATTTGAAATATATCATTTGCCATAAGGCCATAATCACTACCATATGCTTTACTTAACAAATCATACGGTTCATAATCAATGCCTAATTCTTTTGCATTTAAAGCAGGGTTAACAACATCAATATTATCTTTTCTACCACATGCAACTGTATAAAACTTACTGCCGTTTTTAATTGCATTAGAAACTATTGTACGACCATCAAAACCACTTGTAAAAGTAATACAGTTATTTTCGGCACTGAAGTATGGCTTACATTCTTCAATAAACTTTTCTGCAATTGCTCTCATTTTTTTTTGACCCGATGCTGGATTTTCGGGAAACAATGATTGCACATCAAAATGTTTTACAAATGAAATTTCTTCGGTATTGGCAGATACATAATGAAAACTGGGCAAAAGAAAAACATCGTTAAAAATAGTTTTATTACTTAATGGATAATTAAACAAAAAACTTTCTAAAATAAAACCCTTATCCAACGCGGTGGAAAGATTCGCAAATTTTACCAAATGCAAAGTGCTGTTTGAAAAAGTTGTTTTATTTGCATCCATGTAAATAGGCAACATAGAAAAGTAACTCTGATACAAGCAAAATCCATTGTTTTCAAAAACAATTATGGTAAAAACTCCTTTAAGTTTACTTAACAAATCTAAACTAAATCCATTGTGATTAACAATTAGTTCAATATTAATTAAATCTCCTATTATAATTAATGATTGGTCTTTAAATTCTAATCTTTCAACAAACTTCTCGTCACAAAAAAAGTTGTATCCACTTGTTGATTGAATAAATGGCAATGAAGCGTTACTATTCTTTGATAATACAAAAGCCATACTTAGTTATTGATTAAACAGTTGTAAATAATTATGCGCGCAAATACGCATATGAAATTTTTCGTTGAATTTTGATACGTTGTTTTTTGCAATATGCTCTTTTTGTTCAGCACTATATGCATAAAATCTGCAAACTGCATCATAAATAGCTTCTAATTGAATTGACTCACTTAAGGTTCCGTTAATTCCATCTTGCACTAAAGATGGAATGCCACCTACAGGTGTTGATATAATTGGCAAACCTAAACTCATCGCTTCTAAAATAATTAATGGCATGCCTTCCATAGATGATGTAAGCAATAAAGCATCACAAATACATAAAAATTCACTTACATTACTCTTTGAACCCACTTGATAAACATGTGCATAGTTTTTACTACTTATTTTCTGCCAGTTAACCCTACCAGGTGTTCTATCCTCTCCTACAATTGTTAACTCAGTTTTTATTCCATTATTATTAAGTTGATCAGCAACCTCAGCTGCTAAATCAAATCTTTTAAAATCACTGTAATTACCAATGCATAATAGATTTAGTTTGTTATTATTTTTAATTTGCCTGTTACCTGCCAACGGTATAATCCCATTATCAATTGTGGTGAAATTTAAAACGCTAAAGCTTTCTTTGAAATTTTGATTTATTTCCTTTGAAATACAAACATGCGACCAATATTTAGCAAAAATATGTAAGGCCACTATTTTTTTGTATACTTTTTTATAAGCGGGCGTAATATCGTTGTGTATGGTATGAACAAACTTAATGTTTTTGAAAAACAGAGAAGCAATAAAAATATAATTAAAAAGCAACAAAGCATGCACATGAACTACATTCGGTTTTTGATCACGAAAAAGTTTAACAAACTGCCAAATGTTTAGTGGGTTTAGCTTGTGGTATTTTTTCAATACTACTTGTGTGCTATTTTTAATTTGCATTGGAGGGATCATCCACGCTTCGTTTGGCTCAAGCGTGCATATTACCACCGTATTATTTATCGACAAATTATTGCTTAGCTCTACTAAAAATTTTTCGGCTCCGCCATTGGCCAAACTTTTTGTTATTTGAAGTATTTTTAATTGACTCATTAGTTTATATCTGAATTAAATATTTCAAATGATTTATCTTTTTTGTTTTTATAACATAGTTGATTATCACCTTAAAGAATTTAAAATAAAGCACAAAAAAATGAGCAAGCTTTTTAGAATACTTTCTCCAAAAATAAAATCTGATACCATAAACACTTAACTGAAAACTAAATTGTTTAGAACCATCGCTTGTTCTGCTGGCAGATTCAGAACTCAGTCTGTATGTTGCTGTTGTATTAGGCAAATATTGTATTTTATAATTAGCTGCAATTTCTAACCAAGTTGGTAAGTCTTGAAGTAACCAGTTTTTTCGGGCAAAAAAATCATAATCAGACGACTTTAAAAAAATCTCTTTTCTAACCAACACCGTGCAAGTTTGAATAAATAAATTTTCCATTAAATAATTTTCGAAGATCAAGCCAGATGGAAATTTAATTTTATAGTATTGATTGTGATTTTGAATTGTATTTCCTGTATCTTCATAATTTAAGTTTACATCGGTATGCACTAATGCAAAATCTAAATGGCTTTCTAAAAAATCAACTTGCGTTTGAAGTTTGTTTGGATTATTCCAAAAATCATCGCCCTCACAAAAGGCCAGGTATTTTCCTTTGCATTGGTAAATTGCCTCTTGGGCATTAATTATTGCACCAACATTTTTTGGCCTGCTTATAAACTTAATTATGGT
>CAMBZU010000041.1 GCA_945872355.1 Chitinophaga pinensis | reverse complement strand
GCACATCCATAGCAGAAATAAAATCTTTACTACCAAGTGTTGCTTTTAACTTTCCTATTTCATCACCAATATCAACTTGTGTAAATAAATGTTCAGGAAATTTAATTTTTAAATTCTCAACTGCTACTTCAGTGATATCAAGACCAGTCACTTTTTTCGCATGCAAAGCATTCCAAATGGCAATATAAAATCCTGTTCCTGAACCAATATCAAGCACTTCGGCCTCTTTAAAATTATAATTTAAAGGATTTACAATATTGTAAAAAGCTTGCTTTCGTACCTTATATCCCCAAATATTAAAAGGTTTACCAAGTTTAGCATAACCAACGCCTTCTAGTCCTTCTACCTTGGTTAAGCGGCTTTGCCAAAAATCGTCGGGGTTAAATGTTTTTGTGTTCAATAGCTGTTGTTTTTCTTTTGCAATATTAAATAATTCTGTGGATTAAAAATTTGTTTAGTTTTAAAATTGTTTTATTTTTGTTTAAGATAAAAATCATGAAAAAAGAAATCTTTGCGGCTGCAATTGTAATTTTATTTAGCTTGAGTGCTTTGGCTCAAGAAATATCCTATAACAATTGGGCCATAGGCAACGGAGGAGGATTGTCATTTCAAAATGGGAACCTAATACAATTTCAAAGTCAAATGGCATGTCAGGATATGGGAAGCACAGTTTCAGATGCTACAGGCAATTTACTATTTTATTGTAATGGAACAACTGTTTACAATAAAAACCATGCTGTAATGGCCAATGGAACAGGTTTACTTGGAGATATTACAGGTGGCCATGCAGCTTTGATATTAATACAACCTGAAACTAAATTTTACTATATTTTTACTATTGATAAATATGCAGATAATGATGGGCTAAGATATCATATTGTTGATATTTCTGCTAACGGTGGACTTGGTGAAGTAATTACAAAAAATGTAGTTCTAATGAATCCTGCATCAGAAAAAATTGCTGCTGTTTGGAATCAAAATCAAAGTTGTTATAAAATTATCACACACAAGTTTGGTAATAATGAATTTCATGTTTTTGAACTTAATAATTCAGGCTTAAATACTACACCCGTTATTTCCGCAATTGGAAACAGTCATATCAATGGAAATTATGGACAAGCGCATGATGCTTTGGGACAGCTATCAATATCACCAAATGGAAATAAAGTAGCGCTTGCTTTGTGTTATTCTTCACTCTTCGAAATATTTGATTTTGACATAAACACTGGCGTTTTAACCAATCCTCTTTCCTTTGGCGCTTATCCATTTGCTTGGGGTATTGAGTTCTCTCCAAACTCACAATATGTTTACTTTACGCAATGGACGCTGCATAAAGTTTATCAAGCAGACATTAGTTCTAATGATAGTAGTATCATAATAGCAAGTATCATTGAAGTTGGCAATATTCCCGCAGCAGGGCAGTATTCAGTTGGTTATTTATCAAGAACGCCTGACAATAGGATATTTATTGCTAAGTATGGTTATGGGAATTTAGCATCTATCAGCAGTCCTGATTCAGCTGGTTTGGCTTGTAATTTTGATGATGCTGGCATTACATTACAATACGGCAGTTCAACTGCAGGACTATCATGTTCGCCTGTTTTTCTTAATGAAATAAATACTTTAAAAGAGAATAATCCATATTCATTTAATTTATTTCCTAATCCTTGCAATGGCAATTTTACACTTTTGAAAAGGACTGTGTTTTCAAATGCTCTGATCAAAATATTCAGTTTACAAGGTGATATTGTTTATGCTGCTAGCTTAAATGATTCAAAATTAAACGAAGTTTTTGAAACCAATTTGCAAGCTGGTGTGTATTTTATCAGCATTAAGAGTGCTAATGGCGAGCTTGTAAATCAAAAACTCATTATTGCAAAGTAAGTAGCAACAATTATTGTTATTAGCTAAAAAGAATATTCAATAGTCTGCTATTTGTTTCAATAGCAGATAAAAATAGGAATGTATTTTAAATTAAAAACTTTAAGAAAGTTTGCTTTTTATCATTTGAACTAATTCGGGCATTATATTAAATTTAATGGCCGAAATACCAAACAAGCAAATAATAATAATCGATTTTATTAAAACATCATAGATTATACCTAGGTTGATGAAATAACAGATTGCAAAACAACTTGCACAGGTAGCCATAATTTTCCAAACGAATTGTCCAAAAGGTTGAAGTTTAAAATAATGATAAATCATTATAAGCTTAAAAAAATTGAAAAAGAATAAATTTATTGAGGTGGCTATTGCCGCGCCAATAATGCCATATTTTGGAATTAATAGTAAGTTTAAAATAATAGAAGAAATGATTAAAAGAACAAGTAAAACAGTGCCTTGCTTATGCTTATTTGAGTAAAAAATAATTGAACTATTGATTCCTGTCATCATATTAAATAAGGCACTTAAACTTATAATAATGATTACCATTTCTCCTTCGTTATATTTTTGAGGCAAGAAGGTAAGCAAGCCATGTATGTTAACCGTAATTAAGGAGAACAAAAGAAATCCTATAAACATTAAAATCCTTGTTGATTTTAAATAGATCTCACTAATTTCAGCCCTGTTATTATTTGCAAATGCGTTTGAAATTTTAGCATCAGCAATTTTAGCAAGCGCGGCCGCAGGCGCTTCTACTATGCCTGCAACTGTTACTGCTACAGTATAAACAGCAATGTTACTTAGCGGTAAATAAATTCCTATTATTAATATATCAATATTTCTAAGTGCAATACTTGCTATTGTGGCTAATGCCATTGTTAATGAAAAGGATAAAAGTTCTTTAATTTTAGTTTTATTAAATACGCTCCAATCAATTGAAAGAGATTTAATTTCATCCTTGAAAATAAAAAATAATAATAGGGCTAGCTGACTTATGAAAATGAGTAAATAAATTCTCATAAACCATTCAAAGGGTATAAGTTTTAAGTAATAACAACTTACAATTACAATAATAAATAGTCTTACATACACCTCGTTTAAAAACGAAGGCATTGTTGATTTAAACTGTGCAAAGAAGTAAACATTGATTACCGAAATAAAGCCAACAGCAAGCGTTAATGGCAATATGTAATAAATATAATCAACAAACAATGCTGAGTTTGTAGCATATTTTTGAATTATTATATCTTTAAATAAATACAGCACCAAAAACATGATTAAACTAAAAATGAAAGAAGCAAGGAGCAGAAATCCTAGAAATCCTTTATTGCCCGTGTTTGCATCTCTAAATTGAGGTAAAAATTTAATGGTTACGCCATTTAAGCCAAGTGGAAAAATAGTGCCTAGTAAAGTGGCTGTTGAGTATAATATCCTTGTAAGACCCAATTCCTCTGGCGAAAGCATGATTGGTTGTAAAATCAAAACATTCACAAAACCTATCATAATTCCTAAATAGGAAATTATTGTGTTTTGAACGCCTTGCTTTTGAATTATACCCATTAATTACTCACAATAAACTTCGAAATTAAGTGTTGCTTTTCATTTGGAACTATTAAATAATCAATACACTCATCATAACTTTCACTGAGTGAATTAAATTTTACTAAACCTTTAGGATAGGCCTTGTAAAACGAGTAGTTAAGTATAGCAAAAATAGCATCAATTTTAGTCTCAATTTTATTTGGAATTACCTCACAAAAGATAATCGGTCTTAGATTTTTTAAAACATTGATACCGCCTTCAAAAACTAAATGTTCACTGGCTTCTGTATCAATCTTAATAACATCAATATTGGTAATTTTTTGAGCACTTACATAATTGTCTAAAGTTTCGGTGAATACTTCAAATTCTTCCCCAAAATTAGTAATGTTATTATCAGCATTTATAGTTCCATCGCCATTCAAATGATCTGCTAATTCTACAAATTTCTTACTTTTAACTGCATAAAATGTTGTTTTTCCTTTTGTGTTGCTTAATGCAATATTTTCGGAGCTAATGTTTTTAAATTGATTTTTATGAATATTAATATTTAAATATTTAAACGCAGCTGGCATAGGTTCAAAAGCGTAAATTTTTACATCAGGATTCATTTTAGCGCCAACCAATGAGTAATAGCCAATGTTAGAACCAATATCTAGAATAACAGTTGACGTCTTGGCTAACTCTTTATAAATTCTCACAGTTTTAAATTCAAATCCTTTTTCACCTCCCCAAAACAGGAGCCGAGCAAGGTAGCTGGTTGGATTGCAAGTTAAGTTAATGAATTTATTATTGCCAATATTAATATTAAAATTTCCATTTATAGGAAAGCGATACTTTAAAGGTAATAAGCTTGCAAAAGGTTTGAGTGTTTCCCTCAGAATTTTGTTAATTCCTTCTTTGTAAATAAAAAGCATCTTGTGAATTCATTTTCTGCAATATTCGGCAATATTTATTTATAAATAACTCTTGAAATAAAAAATACTAAGTATTTATGTTTTTTTTTGTTTGAATGTATGTTATTAAAAGTACTTTGCAATCTTTGTAGCCATTAAAATGGAAAAAACAGCTTTATATTTCTGTCACAGTATCACCTCGTTCACAAAGATCGATACGCTGATTTTGGGTAAAAAATTTAATGTGTTAACCTTTGAGTTTCGTATCAAAGGAGCTATGAGTGTACCTTTTCTTTGGATCAAACAAAAAATATTTCTTTTTCAAAACATACAAAAATCAAGTTTGGTATTTTGCATGTTTGCGGGCTATCACACTATCATACCTGTTATTTTTGCAAAAATATTTAATAAACCTTGCATTATTGTTGTTGGTGGTATTGATGCTGTTTCTTTTCCCTCTGTAAATTATGGCAACTTTAATAAGTTTATACTTGCCAAAATAACAGCATTGTCATTTAGATGGTGCAGTCATATTGCACCAATCTCAAATTATTTGGTGGATAGTGAATACACTTATCAAGATAATGACTGTAAAAGACAAGGCTTTTTGTTTCATGTAAAGCACCTTAAAACGCCATATACTACTGTGTTTAATGGCTTTGAAACCAATCAATGGTATTTCGAAAATAATTCAAATCGAATTAAAAATTCATTTCTTTCTATTGCAGCTAATTTAGACAATGACAGTAGGAGAAAAATTAAAGGAATTGATATGGTGCTCGAAGCTGCCAAAGTTTTCCCTCAATATTCATTTACAATCATTGGCAGTGCTAAAGATCAATTAAATATTGAAGTGCCTCAAAATGTGAAGGTACTTCCTTTTATGCCCCATCAAGAACTTCGAGAAATTTATACCAAACATGATTATTATTTGCAACTAAGCATGAGTGAAGGTTTTGGAAATACTTTAGCAGAAGCCATGCTTTGTGGATGCATACCAATTGGTGCAAATGCTGGAGCCATTCCTTTTATCATTAATAAAAATGGATTTATTCTGAAAAGAAAAGATATTAATGAATTAAAAAGTGTTTTTTTGCAAGCTGTTGATTATAACAGAAAAGAAGAAATGAGAACAAACGCAAGACAGTCGATAATTGATAATTTTAGTATTGAAAATAGGAGTGAGGCGCTATATAAAATAATTAATACCTTGGTGAAGTAATGGGATTTTTCGATTCATTTGTTGTGCCTGTTGATAAGGATATAACCTTGCGGTTTGAAAACGCATGTCAAAGTATTGAAACAAAATTACGTGCTATTGATATTGAAAGTACAGCTGTGTCGCCTTACTCAAAAAAATATTTCAAAGATTATCAAAGAAAACTGAAATATAGTTTACAAGCATGTTCATTTATTTTAATGCACGCTTTGCACAAGTCAGGAAAAGCAATTGAACAGGCCACCATTGTTGATTATGGCGCTGGGACTGGCGTTTTAGCGATGTTGGCTAAAGAAGTTGGATTTAGGAAAGTGATTTACAATGATATTTATGATGTTTCTTGTAAAGATGCAGCAGCCATTGCAAACCTGGCTGATGCAAGCGCGCACGATTATGTTTGTGGTGATATCAATGCATTGTTGTCTTATTTTAAGCAATCAAATCAAAGTTGTGATATCATTGTATCTCGCAATGTAATTGAGCATATTTATCATTTGGGTGATTTTTTTAAAACACTTTCAAGTTTCCCAAATCAAGATTTAACCATATTTTTTGCTACCACCGCCAATATTAAAAATCCACTAACAGTATGGTATACTAAAAGAATTCAACGCATGTTGGAGTTTAAAGGGATGACAACCAAATGGGGAAAGGAGCGCGACACTTTAAAGCCATATTTTACAAGTAGGATGGAAATTATTCAACAACAGTGCCCTAATTTAAGTCAGCAACAAATGGCAATGTTAGCCACTGAAACAAGAGGTTTGATAAAGGAAGATATCTATAAAGTAACAGAAAATTTTATAGCTGCTGGAATTGTAGAAAAATCAAAAATTAATGGTACTAACACTTGTGATCCTAACACCGGTAATTGGGCCGAACATTTAGTAGAAATTGAAGAGTATAAAGATTTGTATCGTAAAAATGGTTTTGATTTTCAAGTTGTAAATGGTTTCTACAATGCCAATTATTCAAAAAAGTGGCTTAACATAATCACACCTATGGCAAATATGCTTATTAAATTAGTTGGTACAAATGGAATTTACTTAGCGCCATTCATAGGATTGAAAGGAAGCGCCATTAAAAAAACATAAGCATTTATGAACGAATCAGCTCCGCCATTGTACCGCTCAAATTTCTTCTACTGTATTGTTTGTTAAGTTGATTGGCAATTTTAATTGAATTGTTTGTTTCTATTTGACTTAAAAGTAAAAGCAGATAAGCAACCATTTCTTTAGTTTCATACTTTTCAAAGGTTTGTCCCGATTGGCATTGCGCAATAATTGATGCCGCATTTCCATGTTTTGGACCAACGCAAATAATTGGATTTTCTGCTGCTAAATATTCAAATAGTTTCCCTGTAAGTATTCCTTCGTTGTTTAATACATCTGGAATGAGCAACAAAAATATTTCACTTTCCAATAATATTTCTACTGATTTTTTATGCGGAACATGATAGTTGAAATTACAATTATTAGGGATGATTTGCTTAATGTATTGTATAATATCTTCACTAATACTTCCTGTAAATTGTATATTAATTGAAAGCCTTGCTTTTTTATCAATAACTTCTTTCAAGGCAGTAATAAATGGCTTTATGGGGTAATCAGCAGAAAGTGTTCCGTTGTATGATATAATTATCTTTTCCTTTTTTAATGGAGTGGGAACCGAGATAAAATCTTCCTCGTCATATCCATTAGGAATTACCTGTATTTTATCTGGATCAATAGCTTTTGATTTTTGTAAAAAAAGATGCTTTATAAATTCACTTACCACCACAATTTTATCAGCTTTTTCTAACACTTGTTTTTCATAGCTTGCATCAATTCTTTTGGCTAGTGCAGTATGATTCATTTTTTTGTAGTAATAAATATCTGTCCACGGATCTCTCAAATCTGCAATCCATGGTAAGCCATATTTTTCTTTTAATTTTAAGCCTATCAGCTGTGTCGAGTGCGGTGGGCTGGTAGTAATAATTGTATCGATTTGTTGTGCTTCAATAATTTGCTTTCCTGCTGCTAAAGCATATTTATTCCAGCCTCTGCGCGCATCAGGAATAAAAAAATTTCCTCTAATAAATCTTGAAACTTCATGTTTCCAGCTGTTATTGGTTTCATTGGCAAATCCTGCAAAAGGCACTTGCGCTCTTCCTGATAGTTTTTGATAGTAATTTAGTGGCTCAAATGATTTTGTTTTTATAACATCAAGCTCCTTTGAAATATCTAGCAAAAAAGAGCTGTCTTGAACAGGGTAGGAGGCACATTTTTCATCAACGGTTACAACAGTAGGTTTAACATTAAATTCAGGTAAATACTTGCAAAACTTTAACCAACGCTGAACTCCTGCTCCTCCACTGGGAGGCCAATAATAGGTAAACAACAAAACCTTTTTAGTTTCATTATTCAATTTAATATACTTTTAATTTGGGTTTTATAATTAAATAAATTATTGACATTCAATGCAGTCATCAACCTTTGTAAAGGTTAAATCTCTATTAATTGGCTGCCCATTATAGGTTTGAAAAGGACTGTCCAAATACCTGTCAAATTCTACCTTGCTCATACAGCCAAGTGGAATTGCAAAACTACTCCCTTTTATTTTGCCATATACACAACCTATTATTTCGCTGTCGGCCTTGTTACAACTTGCCTGAAAGCTAATTCCAAAAATAGCAATAAGAATAAATAATCGGGATATATGTTTTGTCAGCATTTCTATTTGAATTATTTGCTGTAAATATAAAAATAAATTTACATTTGCAGCAATTATTAAGGGGTGCTTTAGCAAAAAAAGCTAAGGCTGAGATTATACCCGATGAACCTGATCCAGATAATGCTGGCGTAGGAAAACGGATTTTGCAGCTTTTTTTATTAAAGCCCTCATTACTTTATTTAATTTTATAGCAATGAGAGTTATTCTATTTTTTTTACTGCTTTCTTTTTCCGTTAAAGCGCAATATGCAGTTAAAGGTGTTGTGAATTCATCACAGTCAAGTTTTCAGATTTATGATGGCATATATATCGAACTGATTCCTTCAAATAAATATGCTGAAATTAAAGATGGTAAATTCCAATTTTTGGATATAAAAAAAGGGAATTATCGTATTCAAATTAAAGCAATTGGAATTAATTTATACAACCAAAACATAAGTATTAATTCAGATACAAACCTTGTTTTAACCCTTATTCCATCTGTTCAGTTTAAAGATGAAGTAGTAATTTACGGAACAAAAAACTTAGCTAATTTTACTTCTATTCAAAGCTTAAATAAAGAGGAAATTCAAAAAGAAAATATTGGACAAGATGTGCCTTTTATGTTGCAAAATTTTACATCTGTTAATGTAAGTTCCGATGCCGGTGCTGGCGTTGGTTATACTAACATGAGTGTGCGAGGAAGCGATTACACAAGAATAAATGTTACAATGAATGGTGTGCCTCTTAATGATGCTGAGTCGCATGGTGCATTTTGGGTTAATCTTCCCGATTTTTTATCTTCTGCCGAAAGTGTTACGCTGCAAAAAGGAATAGGCGCATCTACGAATGGTGTAGCCGCTTTTGGTGCTAATTTAAACGTTCAAACAAATACCTTAATTGCCACGCCTTATGCTGAAATAAATAATGGTTATGGCAGCTTTAATACTTTAAAAAATACAGTTAAAATTGGCACAGGCTTGTTAAATAATAAATTTGCTATTGATATGCGTTTGTCAAATATTATCTCTGATGGCTATATCGACAGGGCTTCAAGCGATTTAAAAAGCTATTTTATAAGTGCCGGCTGGTATGGCAAAAAAAGTATACTTAAGTTTAATCACTTTACAGGAAAAGAAAAAACCTACCAAGCATGGAATGGAGTTCCACAAGACACGCTTTCAAGTAATAGAACTTACAATGAATTCACTTATCAAAATCAAACAGATAATTATACACAACAGCACTATCAATTGTTTTATTCTGCAACACATAGTAAATGGCTTTTAAACGCTGGGTTACATTATACAAGAGGCTTTGGCTATTATGAGGAATATAAAAAAGATCAATATTTAACTGATTATAAGCTCAGCGAGTTGATAATTAAAAATGATACAATTGCTGAAACAGATCTAGTGCGAAGAAGATGGCTCGATAACCATTTTTTTGGTGCCATTTATTCTATTACAAACAGTCCTAATTTTGAAGATACAAAAAAAGTAAGAACCAAATTGGTGATTGGTGGCGGTGCTAATCAATATATTGGTAATCATTATGGAGAAGTAATTTGGAGCCAATTTGCTTCTAATGGATTTATTGGTGATAAATATTATGATGACGATGCCCAAAAAACTGATGCAAACCAATATCTAAAATTAGATTTTTACTTGCCTAAAGCATGGACTGTATTTGCAGATTTACAATACAGATTTGTTGACTATCATTTTACTGGCTTTAATGATCTTTTAATAGCTACACCACAGCAAGCGCAATACCACTTTTTTAACCCTAAATTTGGGTTTATGCGCCTTCAAACTTACACTGCTGATGGTGATAATTCATTAATACCAACAGGTTATAAACTCTATGGATTTTATGGTTTCAGTAATAGAGAGCCTGTAAGGGTAGATTTTACAAATACTACTTTAAACAGCAGGCCCAATCCTGAAAAAATGCACAACGTAGAAATCGGATTCGAAAAAACAGTTATCAAAGTAATTAATTTTAAAATTAATTATTACCTGCAATATTATAAAGATCAGTTAGTGTTAACTGGCCAAATAAACGATGTTGGCGCTTATACAAGAACAAATGTTGATAAAAGTTATAGAACTGGGTTTGAGATTGAAACTGATGTTAAACTAATGAAGCATTTAAAGTTTAAAACTAGTACAACAATCAGCAAGAATAAAATTTTAAATTTTACTGAATTTATTGATGATTATGACTTTGGTGGTCAAGTTAAACAGGAATATAAAAATAAAGATATTGCATTTGCGCCTAATGTTATAGCTGGCAGTGGCCTAGAGTATATATTTATGAAGCATACCAGCTTTACTATAACAGCAAAGTATGTAGGAAAACAGTATCTCGATAACACACAAAATGAAGAAAGAAAAATACAAGCTTATTCCTATTTTAATTTCAACGCATCGCACACTTTTTATGGTGTTAAATTTAAATCAATAACCCTTGGAATTCAAACAAATAATTTTCTGAATAATTTATACCAAGCCAATGGTTATACTTATAGCTACATTTATGGTGGCATTAAAACTGCAGAAAACTTCTACTATCCTCAGGCGGGAATTAACTTTATGGCATTTTGCAACTTGAAATTCTAAACCAACAATAAATATCAAATTGACTTTGCAGAGCGTAAATTAAATAATTTAACGTTAACAAACTCTTTTTTTTAGATGAACACGAAAATTTTTAAATCTAATTTTTTTGTCTTTTATTTGAGTAAAATATAATTTAAAATGAAAATAAAATACTTATTTGTTCTTGGCGCATCACTAATTATGAATGCCCAAATTGGAATTGCTAAGCATAATGGCGCTCAGCCAAAGCAAGGTTTTACTTTGCCAAAAGGTGCAACTCAAAACGATTACGTTGCTAAAACAATTATTTTTAAAGTGAATGAGCAATACCGTAGTTTGTGTACAACAAATAAAATTTTGGATGCAGATATTCAAATGCAGCTAAATGCTTTAGGAGTTGTTCAATTAAAAAAAATATTTCCTCAAAGTAGTATTCCTGCAAAAAAGACAAATGACCAAGGCCAGGCACTTGCCGATATTACGCTTATTTATCAACTTACTTATGCCAATAATATTGAAATTCAAGAAGCTGTAAATAAGCTTTTGGTTTCAGGGAAATTGATTTATGCTGAGCCTAAATATATTAATCGCGAGCATTTAACAGTGAATGATCCTTTAACTAACCAACAATCATTTCTTACAAAAATCAATGCTTATAATGGTTGGAATACATCCACAGGTGATACAAATGTAGTAATCGGTATTGTTGATTCGGGTACAGATATCGACCATCCAGATTTGGTGGCTAATTTAAAAATAAATTATGCTGAGCCAGTAAATGGCATTGATGATGATGGTGACGGATACATAGATAATTACCGTGGTTGGGACGTTAGTGAAAATGATAATAACCCCAATGTTGATAATAGCACCCATGGTTCACATGTTTCTGGCTGCGCTGCAGCTTCAACAAACAATGGAGTTGGGGTAGCTGCTCCAGGCTTTAATTGCAAGTTTCTTCCTGTTAAATGCGCTGCACAAGCAAGCACTACACAAATTGATAACGGTTACGAGGGCATTACTTACGCAGCTGATCATGGGTGTCAAATTATTAATTGCTCATGGGGTGGTGGCTTTTTCTCACAATTTGGTCAAGATGTAATTAATTATGCAACCATTAATAAGAATGCGCTTGTATTAGCCTCTGCTGGCAATGATAATATTGATGCTCCTTCTTATCCAGCGGCATTTCAATATGTTATATCAGTTGCTGCTACTACTGCTGCCGATGTAAAAGCAAGCTTTTCAACTTATAATTACTCTGTTGATGTAAGCGCACCAGGAAACAATATTTATTCAACAGTATCAAACAATACCTATACAACTATGAGTGGAACATCAATGTCTTCGCCAATTGCTGCTGGAGCTGCTGGAATTATTCGCTCTTATTTTCCAAACTATACGGCATTGCAAGTTGGTGAACAACTTAGGGTTACTTGCGATGATATTTACACCCTACCTCAAAATGCTAATTTTAAAGGGAGATTAGGTAAGGGAAGAATTAACATGGCAAACAGTTTAACACAATCTTTACCTTCGGTAAGAATGAACCCAATTAATTTTACTGATGGAAATGATGATGCTTTTGTTGCCGGCGATACTGTGTTAATTAGTGGTGATTTCTTAAACTACTTAGCACCCACAAGCAATTGCGTGGTTACATTATCGGCACAAACTAATCCAACTTATGTAAGTATTATCAACGCAAATTATACCATTGGTGCTTTAAGTACTTTGGCAACCACCAACAATAACAATGCTCCATTTAAGGTAATAGTTAACCCAGCTGCACCTCCAAATGGAGTGGTTTTATTCAGATTATCTTATTCTGATGGAACAACTTATACTGATTTTCAAACATTTGAATTGATTATTAATGTTGACTACATCAATGTTACAATTAATGATGTATTCACCACCATTACAAGTAAAGGAAGATCTTGCTATAATGGCGATGGTCAAACTCAAGGCTTAGGTTTTGTTTACAGAGATTCATCTTTAGCTTATGAGTGTGGTTTGATGATAGGAACTTCAACAACTAAAGTTGTGAACACAGTTAGAAATACAACTGCTACACCTGATAATGATTTTGCTTCTGTAAATAGGGTTGTTATTAATAATCCAACTGTTATTTCCGACTTTGATTTGT
Source organism: Chitinophaga pinensis (assembly GCA_945872355.1). GTDB lineage: Bacteria > Bacteroidota > Bacteroidia > UBA4408 > UBA4408 > CAIKXD01. The sequence goes on along the minus strand of CAMBZU010000041.1, from coordinate 17,144 downwards.
CTGGAAAATTTAATGATAACAATGCAATAGCAACTGCAAAATTAAATATTGAAGTAAAGCACCGTTCTTTTACATGGAATGCTCCTGGTGATATGAACTATGTAATGGTACAATATAATATTAAAAATACCTCTACTGCTACTTTAACTAATATGTATGCAGCAATTTTTACCGATTGGGATATTCAAAATTATATTGAAAACAGTTCTGATCAAAATCCTGCCTTGAAATTAGGATATAGTTTTGCCAATTCATCTACAGAATTGTATGCTGGAGTGAAGGTTTTGAGCAATACGCCTTTTAACATGTATGCTGCCGATAATCTAGCTGGCGGTGGTGGTGGTATTGATATGTCTAATGGATACGATACAAGTGAGAAATATCTAACCATGTCAACTTCCAGAACACAAGCTGGTACAAATGGATTAGGAAATGATGTTATCAATATTGTTAGCACCGGACCTTTTAATGTAGCAGTTGGCGATTCAATAGTTGTTGCTTTTGCACTTATTGGGGGTGAAAATTTGGCTGAATTAGAAACAGGAGCTACAAATGCTCAAATTAGATATGATGCAGCTTTCCCAACAATTACAGCAGCAAATCAAATGCAAAATGAAAGCACTGCGCTAACTATTTTTCCTAATCCTGCAAAAGGAAATGTTACATTCAATTTTAATTTAGCAAACAGCCAAAATGTTCAATTAGAAGTTTATGATGTTAAAGGTAATCTTGTTAAAAAAATTGCCAATACTAAATACATGCTAGGTGATAATAACGTTAAGCTATCAACAGATGATTTACCAGCTGGTTTATATAATTGCAGACTTATAACAAATGATGTAGTTTTAAATAAAAAATTAACAATAGCAAAGTAATAGTTGTTTCTTTAAAACAAAAAGCACGGATATGATCCGTGCTTTTTGTTTTAATATGCTTTATGTTACATTATTCAATATTTTTGCAAAAATAAATGTAGTCATTTTAGTTTTATTATGGATAAAGATACCATTGTAAGTTATTTCAGAAATCAGGCCACAACTGGCAATTGGGCTTCTTTATATGATCCTAATAATATTGTAAGTTATCCTTTCATTCAGCGATTTGTTAAAACTGTTGATTTAATGCATCCTATTGAAGGAGAAGTTTTAGATATGGGCTGCGGCACTGGTATTCTTGTTAAAGTGGTGGTTGAAGCAAAGGCTAATTATACTGGATTTGATTTAGCTCCTGAAATGATTGACGCTTGCGCTGTTCAGTTTAAACAAGAAATTGAAGCAAAAAAAGCTACATTTATTTTGGCTGATTCTTCCAATTTCAACCCCAGTATAAAATACCATCAAGCAATTGGCATGGGCTATATCGAATATTTCGAAAATCCAGATTTTGGAATGTTACAAGCAAAACAATGGTTGAGCAATAATGGCAAACTCATACTTTCTTTCCCGCATAAAAACTCAATAGACTATTTTGCAGTAAATGCTTTATTCCCACTAAGGGCATTGATGACTTTAGTCACCGGAAAAAAAACAGTGAAACCAGATCGTAAAATGTGGTCACAAAAGGAAGCTATTGCTCTGTTTCAAAAACATGGCTTTCAAAACATTCAAATTGTAAATTACAATATTAACCTGTTTCATTATCCATTCAATAAAGTAGCTCCTAAATTTTGTAATTGGTTTGGATCACTTATAGAGCATAGTGTGCTTGGTAAATTAAGTATACTTTCTACAAGCTTTATTATTTCTGCTAAAAAATAAAACGATTAATTAAGCTGCGGGTTTTCAGGGAAAAAACTTAACAAAGCCATATCATTTCCCATATTTCTCAAAGTATCTTTCCAAATGTTTTTAGGTGCTTGATTTAAAATACCCTCTTCAAAGCTAGACTTTACTATCCATGAGTTTTCCTCAAGCTCTAGCGCTAATTGGCCTGGATCCCAACCTGCATAACCAATAAAAAATCTTGCTTTTTTTAAATTGGATTTATCCTTTTTCAAAATATCTTTAAGCATGGTAAAATCACCACCCCAATACAAGTCTTTTGCAATAAACATCGCGCCTTCAATATCCTTACCGAAACTATGGATAAAAAATAAATTGTCCTTATTAACAGGTCCTCCAAAAAAAACTTCAGTTTCTATTTCTTCAAAATCGCGCACTAAACCATTCAAATCAACATCAATTTGTTTATTAAGTATAAATCCAACAGTGCCATCATGGTTATGCTCAACAATGAGCACAACAGAGCGATTAAAGTGAGAATCTTTCAATGTAGGTTCAGCAATAAGTAAAGATCCCTTTTGGGGTTTGATTGAATTTAGTGGCATGCAAAGCAAACGTATAAAAACTTTCTTTTGTTTTTTGAAACATAAAATATTTTTTACCAACATCTATTTTAACATTGTAATTCGTGGTGTGTTCAAGCATCGGAAATCGTTTTAATGCTTAAGGTTATCATTTTAATTAATTTTCATTAAAAATTGAGCATTGATTTTATTGCTTTAGCTGGGCTTAAACCCATATTGCGGCTTAGGAATTGTTGATCAACAAAATTTTATAATAATATCAGGTGCACTCACATTTAAAAAACATAATTTGGGTTTGATAAATAGATAATTATGCACGAAGAAAAATAATTTATTATTACGGTATTAAAATAGTATTATTAAATAAATTTTAAAGACGCGCTAATGCATAATTAATATCTTTAGCGCCTCAATAGGGCCAAAATTTATTTATGCAAAGAATTTTACTTATTTCTTATTTCTTTCCACCATGCAATTTAACTGCTGCTGAGCGGGTAAACTCATGGGCAAAGCATCTTAATAAATTTGGTTATTACCCTGTTGTCATTAGTAGGAGGTGGGACAATAAGATAAAAAATTTATCAGACGTTTCAGCTGCTACTCCTGAAGAAGTGTTGCACGAAAAACATGAGCATTATGAATCTTATTTGGTGCCTTATTTGCCCAATTTAAAGGATAGAATTTATGCAAAACATGGCAACGAAAAATTAGTGATGCCGCGAAGAGCATTAAGCATGATTGAATTAATTATGCAGCGTTATGCGAATTGGTTTATTCCGTTCAAAAATATTGGTGATTTTGCTGATGAATTTATTGGTAAAAATGAAGACATAAAAAAAGTAGTGATATCAGGAAATCCATATATACTTTTTAAGTTTGGCTACCAACTGAACAAAAAATATGGTACACGTTGGATTGCAGATTACAGAGATGCTTGGACCACTTCAGAAATAGATTTAATTGCGAGAGGCGCTATATTTAAATACATCAGAAATTCAGATGAAACCTCAGAAAAAAAATGGGTTGGCTCTGCTTCAGCTATCACCTCAGTGTCGGAACCCATTCTTAAAAACCTAACAAATTTGGTTGGCATAAATGGCAAATGGATTCCGAACGGGTTTGAGCAAGGCGAATTTAATGAGGTTAAAAATAAGGAACCATATAATTATTTTACTGTAACATATATAGGTACATTATACCACGGTCAGCAAATTGAATTGTTTTGCGAGGCATTTATTAAATTGATTAATGCACTCAAGGTAAAAGAACTGAAATTGTTCTTCCCTGGTTTAGCCTTTCATAAAGACCAACACGAGCGTATTGCAAAAATAATGTTGGGCTACGAAGCTTACTATGAATGTACAGAACGTACAGAAAAAGAACAAATTCTTGAAATAGAAAGTAGAAGTCATTTATTGTTGTATCCCGCTTGGAAAGGGTTTAACGGAATTATTCCAAGTAAAATTTATGAATATATAAGCAGTGGCACACATACCTTAGTTGCTCCTTCAGATAATGGAGAAGTAGAGAAAATATTATTAAAAAGTGGTTGTGGAACTATTGCTAATTCCGTTGATGAAACGTATAATTTTTTAATTCATGCCTATGATTTATTTACTAAAGGCATTAAAATAAAGGCTGATTTAAGCGGTGAGCATGCTAATTTCTTTAGCAGGGAACATCAAGCAAATCGATTAGCCGACTTGCTTGATGAGATTTAATTAGTTTTAGTTTTCAATCACCAAAACCATATATTTGCTAGCTCCCCAAAATTCTTGAGGGTTTAATATGGTTAATTTATCAGCCGTTTTAACTCCTTCTATTTTATATGAAGAACTTGGGTGCGTGGTAATCAATTTCGCCTTTTTAGCATTCAATGAAAAGCTTTTGTTTTGCAAGATGTCGACTTTTGTGAAGTAATTTTTATTAAAATCGCCAGCTAGTTTTTTAGTTTTTCCTAATCCAATAAAGCCACCTTCCTTAGTTAAAACACCCTTTTCTTTAAGCTCCTTTGAAGTTCCAATAGCGTAATAAGCCGTGTTAAGTTGGGCCGTTTTTTGATCGCTTTCTTCTGTTTTTTCCTCGTATTTAGCAGTAATTTCAGTTACTTCAATATTCAATCTTTCTAATTGGTTTTTAAGATCAACAATTTCTAAATCCCTTTCCTCCAATTGGGTGGTTAAAAAAGTAATCATTTTTTCGAGTTCATCAACCTTGCCATTCGATTTTTCTAATTTGCTCCTTAAATTAGAAATTTTTTGCTTGTTCTTATCCATCAACTCATTAATACTTTGAATATCAGCTATAATTTGCTCTTTCATATTTTTCTTTAATTCAGCATCACTTGAATTAGTGGAAATCATTTTTTGTTTGGCTTTAACTTCCGTTAAATTCTCTTGAATTTCGTTAAAAGCTACAATAAACGATTCAATGCTAGCATCCTTTTCGGTTACTACCATTTTTAAACCATCATTTACATTGCTTAAACTATCTGCTAAAGTATTTACTTCCTCTGTTTTATTGTTACAGGCAGCAAAACCTAGCGAAAACAATGTTAAAATAAGAATAAGTTTTTTCATGTTTTTTTTCTTGCGAAGTTAAGTGAGTTATAAATGAATGGTTGTTAAATTTTGTTTGTCTAATTGCTGGTTTTGTTTTGCTAAATAAATACTGCTGTTAAGTTCATATCCCAATAAAATAACAAAAACATTAAAATTGATAAATAGCATTACAACTATAATTGTTCCGATGGAGCCATATAGCTTATTATAGCTAGCGAAATTATTTACATAAAAGGCAAATCCAGAAGAAACAATAATAATAAATATGGTTGCTAGGGAGCTTCCTGCTGAAATAAATCTATATTTTACATTTCCACTCGGACCCCAGAAATATAAAAAAGAAATTGCTGTAAAAAGCAAGCCCAGCAAAATAAGCCACTTGCCAATTAACAGCGCATAAAGTGTTATTCCATCGTTAATAATTCCATGTTGTTGTAAATAGCCCAATACCCCGCCACTTAAAACAATAAGCGCTGTGGAGAAAGTTAAAAGCAATGTCATGATGCCAACCAACATAATAGAAATTAACCTAATTTTATAGGCAGGTCTTTTTTCAACGATATGCACACTATCGTTAAATCCTCTCATCATTGCATAAACGCCATCAGTTGCTAAATAGAGCGCGAAAATAAATCCAAAAGAAAGCAAGCCACCTTGCTTGTTTTTAATTAAATCTATAAACGTGTCTTGTGTGGCATGATAAGCGGAATGTGGCATTAAATCCTTTAATAATTGCAAGAGTATGTCTTGGAAATTATCAATTGGAATATAAGGAATGAGGGTAATTATAAAGATTAATCCAGGAAAAATGGCTAAAAAGAAACGAAAGGACAAGGAGGCTGATTGATTGCTAAGGGCCGCGTTTTTAAGTCCTTTAATAAAGAATAAAATGACATCGTAAAGTGGAACACCTTCAAAGCCTGGTAAAATAATTTTTTTACTTGTATTAATAATTAAAACGAAGAGCCTGCTTTGAGTGATTTTATTGAGCCATTTAGTTGCAAAAGTGAGCATCTTAAATCGCTTTTAAACTTAGGTCCAGGCTTTTATATGAATGCGTTAAAGCGCCCATTGATATAAAATTTACGCCGGTTTCTGCATAGGATTTAATGGTATTTTCATCAATACCGCCTGATGCTTCTGTTTCACAAACACCATTAATTAGCACTACTGCCTCTTTCAATTGCGTTGTTGAATAATTGTCAAGCATGATACGTTGAACTTTGATTCCACTTCTTAGCACTTGATTAACTTCATCAATATTTCTTGTTTCAATCTCAACTTGTAAGTTTAGGTTATTTTCTTTTTGATAGGCTACAACACTTTTCAGCGCTTGCTCAATACCACCTGCAAAATCAATATGGTTGTCCTTAATCATAATCATATCAAACAAACCAAACCTATGATTTACTCCACCGCCTTGAAGTACTGCTAACTTTTCAAAGTATCTAAAGCCAGGTGTTGTTTTACGTGTATCGAGCAGTTTACATGATGTGTGTGCAATAAGTTCATTCATTTGATGCGTAAATGTGGCAATCCCCGACATGCGCTGTATGATATTTAAAACCAGTCTTTCAGCTTTTAAAATAGATTGTGCGCTTCCTGAAACATGAAGCACAATGTCGCCCTTTTTTAATTTTTCACCAGAGGTTATTAATAACTTTACCTGCAAATTTTTATCTACCAATTCAAAAACCTTTAGGCCAATTTCTATTCCAGATAAGATGCCATTTTCTTTTGCAATAAGCTGCGCTTTTGAATTTTTATCTGTTTTTATACAAGCTAAAGAAGTATAATCTCCATTTCCAATATCTTCATTCAGCGCTTGCAGAATGAAAGTTTCAAGGTAGTTATTCATATAATACTATATTAATGGTCTTTCTCAATCCTAAATTCTTTAATTAGAAAGGAGCCATTATTGTTTTTTAAGTAATAATAAGTTCTATAGCTTCCTGCGCCTGTTTCTAAAGAGCCAATACTGTATTTTGACCCATCTTGAGAAACACCATCATGCTTCACAATGAAATTCTTTGGCATGTTTTTCGAAAAAAAATCTTTCATTAATAATTCAGCTTGAGCTTTGCTGTAAAGGCCATCAGCACCCGGAATATTTAATTCCACAGAAGAGTTAAAATAAGAAGAAATTGTTTTATAATTCCCAGTTTTCATTGATGCATTTATATCGGTGTAAATGTCTGCTATGATTATTGCAGAAATCGATATAATAAATAATAGAGTAACAAAAAGCTTTTTCATTGAATTATGAATTTGACGTGCATTAATCAAAAACTAAGCCAAGAATAATGCTTTGACGTAACAAACTTAAATATCTAGTTTTATTTTATGAGCCACGCTTAAGCTTAAAAATAATTCTCTTATTTTAATAATTATACTTTTGATGCCTTGAAAAACAAATTATTTTTAGCAAAGATTGTTGTAGATCACTAAAATTGAAATTTTTACTTCGCAACAAACAGCTTAATTAATAAGAGTTTTACCGTCATTAAATAATAGCATAATTAACTACAAACCTATATTTTGTTTATGAAAATTACACTTATTCAAGTTGGGAAAACTGTACAGTCGTATTTGGTTGATGGTGTTAACGAATATCAAAATAGATTGAAGCATTATTGTACTTTTGAAGTTATAACGATCAATCCTTCTAAAATTGTACAATCTACTGGCAACAAGGAAACAATAAAAAAAATGGATAGTAGTTTAATTTTAGGAAAAATAAACCCAGGAGATTTTGTGGTTTTATTAGATGATAAAGGCAAGGAATATGATTCAATTCAATTTGCTGAGTTTATTCAAAATCATCAAATTAAATCAACTAAAAATCTGGTTTTTATAATTGGCGGTGCTTTTGGTTTTACCGATGAATTATATCAGAAAAGTAATATGAAACTTTCATTGTCGAAGCTTACATTTTCTCACCAAATGGTTCGCCTTTTTTTTACAGAGCAGCTATATCGTGCCTACACAATAATTAAAGGGGAGTCCTATCATCACTCTTAGTATTGAAAATATCGGTATAAATTTTTAAATATTTATTGATTCCATCTTCCAGTGAAGCATATTTTTTTGCATAATTTGCAATGCTTATGTTGTCTGCTGGCAATAATGCAATCATACGTTCAATTGCAATTTCATACTGCGCTTTATTAAATTCATTTATCACCACACCAACATTTCCTTCTTCAACAATACTTTGAACATCTCCAACATTGCTATTGCAAATTACAGGCACGCCCATGCCCAATATTTCTGCGAGTTTTGTGGGCGAAGAAGCTTTCTTTGAATAGGATGGTTTAATAAAAAATATCGAAAATTTACTGAGTGCAATTAAATAGGGCACCTCACTGCGCTCTGCTTTTTTTACAACAATCAACGCTTTTGGGATATTCAGTTTTTTGGCAGCATTATATGCAATGTCTGGCTCATCTGCTGTAACTATCAAAAATTTGCTTTTGGAGATTTTGGTACAAAGTGCTTGAAACACCTCCATCATTTCATCAATCATATACCAAGTGCCCAGGGAGCCAACATAACTTACTACAAAGTCTTCGTCAGCAATAGCCAGCATTTTTTGCCAACTTTTTAATTGCACTGCATTTATTGCATAAAGTGAGAAGTGATTTAAATCGGCGCAACAAGGTATTACTTGTATTTTCGAATTATTAATACCATTTAATTGCCAATTTAAAATTTCATTTTTTGCATTATTCGTTAAACTTACAATTTTATCACTTTGAATTATAAATTGCTTCTCCTTGGCTTTAAAAAAGTTGTAAATGCTCTTAAAAAGTGGATTTTTTAAATTCCAAATATTACCATCAACACGTTCATCAGCCCAAAAACCACGCATGTCAAAAATAAAAGGTATTCCTTTGTCTTTCTTCAAAGAGCCTCCAACCAGAGCCGATATATAACTTCTGCAATGAACCAAAGAGATGTTGTTTTTTATCAATATTTCATTTACTTTTTTACGTAAATGCCAAATATCTAGCAAAGTGGAAATAACAGGTGGCTTTTGATGATACTTTAATGGGTGCCAAATAATATTGCTGTCTACAAAAAGATTTTCAATATCATGCTGCTTAAGGCTATATTTTTCTGCCTTTTCAAAGCTAATTAAATGTATTTCAATATTATGTTTTGAAAGTCCAAGCAAATAAGGAATTACTTGAGATTGACCCAAGGGATCAGTCATACCGTCATAAGATATATATATTGTCTTGAATTTATACATTGGCGCAATGTTAAGCTATTTGTTTTACCTTTGAAAAAAAAAAGAGTAATAATCTTATGCTTTTAAATTTCAGTGATTTATTTCTTCTTCCTATTTATTTATTAATCATTTACCAAATAGGTAAGAACACTCAGAATAATAAAATAGCATCAAATCCTGTTTATTCCTATTACTTAAAGGGGCTTTTTTTGAAAATAGGTGGGGGTGTTTTCCTTGTGCTTATTTATACACTTTATTATAAAGGAGGCGATACCACCGCTTATTTTGAGAGCGCATTGGTGTTAAACAGGTTAAGGGATGTAAATTTTGAGGCCTATTTAGAAATCATGTCTAACAACCTGAACAAACAAACATTTTCTTATTTTACATCTGCTACAGCTTGGCCACAATATTTTTTTGATAAGCAATCATTCAGTGTAGTTAGGGCTGCCAACATTGTAAATTATTTTGGTTTGAATAGTTATATGCTCACAACTGTGGTTTTATCTTTTTTAACCTACAACGGAATTTGGCGTTTGTTTTTATTGTTTACTGAATTGTATCCTAAGTACACCAAACAATTATCGTATAGTATATTGTATATTCCTTCTGTATTATTTTGGGGATCTGGAATTTTAAAAGACACCCTAACTTTAATGGGAGCATGTTGGTTTACATTCAGTTTTTATAAAGTTTTTATCAAGCGAGATAAAATGCTTGTTAATTTTTTTACGATGATTTTTAGTGCTTGGCTAATACTGCAAATGAAGCCATATATTTTTATTGCCCTAGTTCCTGGTGCATTGCTTTGGTTTTCTTTTGATAAAATACAAGCCATAACAAGTCCAGTTCAAAAGTTTTTTGTAGCACCTGTAATTATAGCCACTATACTTGGTATAGGCTCCTTAGCCTTAAGTTCAATTTCTTCGAGTTTTGGTCAATATTCTTCAGTGGAAAAAATTGTTGACAAGGCTATTGTTACTCAAAAAGACCTTAAAATGGACTATAATAAAGGTAATACTTTTGATATTGGCGAATTTGATGGTTCCGCTGGAAGTATTGGAAGAAAGTTTCCTGTTGCCACCTTCGCTGGTTTGTTCTTTCCTCAACTTTGGCATGTTAAAAATCCAGTAATGTTGCTTGCTGCCATCGAAAATACTATAATTTTAATGATTACAATTTTATTATTACTCAGGGTAGGCCCAATAAAAGTTTACAATCAAATTCGAAAAGAGCCGCTATTGACATTTAGTATAGTTTTTTCGGTGTTTTTTGCATTCTCGGTAGGTTTAACCACCAGTAATTTTGGCGCATTGGTGCGATATAAAATACCCGCAGTGCCATTTTTCTTGAGTTCCATTCTGATACTTTATCAAAAGCAAAAAAACGGTGACAATAGTACCGAAGAATTAGAAAAATAAGATGCTAAAATTAAAATTTAAAGGCAATCGCTTTGTTAAAACATGTGTTTTAGCAGTAATGAGAATTGATACTTCCCGTAATTTTACAAAAATATTTTAGTTCTTTGTTTCCACTTTAAACAATTAATTTAATAATGAATCTACTTTCAGTCGAAAATTTAAGCAAATCATATGGTGAAAAGCAACTTTTTAAAGATTTAACTTTTGGGATTGCTCAAGGAGAAAAAGTTGCTTTAGTTGCAAGAAATGGAACCGGGAAGTCAACATTATTAAGAATACTCTCTAGCAAAGATAATGCTGATAGCGGAAGAGTAGTTTTTAGGCGAGACCTTAGAATTTCATTCCTTGATCAAAACCCAGTTTTTGATGAAGAGTTAAGTATTATAGATGCTGTACTTTTAGCCGAAAATGAAATTACTTTAGCAATTAAAAAGTATGAGAAAATTATTGCCGCACAAACAGATGAGATGGACGCAGCCCAGTCGAAAGAGCTTGAAGATGCCCTTGCACTCATGGATAAAACCAATGCTTGGGCTTATGAGGTAAGAGTTAAACAAGTTTTAGATAAATTAGGGCTGATTAAACTCAATCAACAACTAAAAACACTTTCGGGTGGGCAAAAAAAGAGAGTTGCGCTTGCCAAGGTATTAATTGAAGAGCCTGATTTGTTAATTATGGATGAACCAACCAATCATTTGGATGTTGATATGATTGAATGGCTTGAAGAGTATCTTGAAAATAAGGATTTAAGTTTATTTTTAGTTACCCATGATCGTTATTTTTTAGATAATGTTTGCAATAAAATCATCGAATTAGACAGTCAAAAATTGTATACGTATGAAGGTAACTACAGCTATTTTTTAGAAAAAAAATCAGAACGAGAATTTAATTCTGCGCGTGAGGTAGATAAAGCCCAGAACCTAATGCGTAAGGAGTTGGAATGGATTAGACGAATGCCCAAAGCTCGAGGTACTAAATCTAAATCCAGGGTTGATGCTTTTTATGATTTAAAAGATAAAGCAACTGAAAAAAGGCAAATCAATGACATGGAGCTTAATGTGAAAATGTCAAGAATAGGTGGTAAGGTTATTGAAATGAAAAAGGTGTACAAAGCTTATGATGATTTTGATATACTGAAAGGTTTTGATTACACTTTTAAAACGGGCGAACGCATTGGTATTGTTGGTAAAAATGGTATCGGGAAAACTACATTTCTTAATTTAATAACAGGTAAAGAAGTGCCCGATTCAGGGAAAATAAATGTTGGTGAAACCATTGTTTTTGGCTATTACTCACAAGCTGGCTTAACTTTAAAGGAAGATAAAAGAGTAATTGAAGTAGTAAAGGATAATATTGCAGAAGTAATATCATTAGGCGATGGGAGCAAGGTAAGCGCCTCGCAATTCTTAACTTTATTTCAGTTTCCTCCTGAAATGCAATATACCTATGTTTCTAAATTAAGTGGTGGAGAAAAAAGAAGATTGTTTTTGCTTACTGTGCTCGTAAAAAATCCTAATTTCCTGATTCTTGATGAGCCTACCAACGACCTGGATTTATTGACTTTGCAAACGCTTGAAGACTTTTTAATTCATTTTAAAGGTTGCTTAGTAGTAGTATCGCACGATAGGTATTTTATGGATAAATTAGTTGATCATTTATTTGTTTTTGAAGGAGAAGGTATTGTTAAGGATTTTAGCGGTAACTATAGGGATTGGAGGGAGCAAGTTGCTGAAGATGAATTAGAGCTCAAGAAAAAACAAAAACAACTTTTGGCTGAACAAAAATATGAGAAACAAGCAGAACCCAGCAGCCTAGCAGCTGACAGCGCGAGTAAAAACAAAAAAAAATCATTCAAAGAAAAGTATGAATTTGAGCAATTGCAGAAAGAAATAGCAAGCCTTGAATCAGAAAAAAAAGAACTTAATCAAAAATTGGCCTTGGCACTTGGAAGTCATGATGAAATTTTAAAGTGGAGCAAAAGAATTGGTGAGGTCATTGAGGCTATGGACGAAAAGGAATTGAGATGGTTAACTTTATCCGAACTTCCCGAATAAAATATTTAAGTGTAAAATGTTACCCTGTAGAAGGAAAATTTTTATAATTTTGCTATCCGTTTTAAAAAAATACAATAAAAAATATGGCTAAAGAACATTTATTAGAATTGTTAGGTACACATGCAGAAAGTCTGCTAAATCATACATGTACCACTATCGATAAAAAAAGTATTCACTTACCAGGTAAAGATTTTGTAGATCGTGTTTTTAAAGATTCAGATAGAAGTATTCAAGTTTTAAAAAGCTTACAATCTATTTATGGGAACGGTCGATTGGCAAATACTGGCTATGTAAGTATTTTACCCGTTGATCAGGGAATTGAGCATAGCGCTGGTGCCTCTTTTGCCCCTAATCCAATTTATTTTGATCCTGACAATATTGTAAAATTAGCCATTGAAGGTGGTTGTAATGCTGTGGCTTCAACTTTTGGCGTATTGGCTTCTGTTGGCAGGAAATATGCGCACAAAATACCATTTGTAGTTAAAATTAATCATAATGAGTTTTTAACCTACCCCGACAAGTTTGACCAAATTATGTTTGGTAAGGTAGAAGATGCCTGGAATATGGGAGCAGCAGCTGTTGGCGCAACAATTTATTTTGGTGCACCTGAATCGAATAAACAAATCATTGAAGTAGCGAAAGCATTTGATAGGGCGCATGAATTAGGTATGGCAACTATTTTATGGTGCTATATTAGAAACAGTGGGTTTAAAGTAGATGGCGTTGATTATCATACTTCTACAGATTTAACCGGACAAGCAAACCATTTAGGTGTTACAATTAAGGCTGATATTATTAAGCAAAAAATGCCAACAAATAATGGAGGTTATAAAGCCGTTAAATTTGGAAAAACACATCCAAAAGTATACAGCGAATTAACAACTGACCATCCTATTGACTTGTGCAGATACCAGGTGGCTAATTGCTATATGGGGCGTATTGGCTTAATTAATTCAGGTGGCGAGTCAAAAGGCGCATCTGATATGGCCGAAGCAGTGCATACTGCAGTTATAAATAAAAGAGCTGGTGGCCAAGGGTTAATTAGTGGTCGCAAAGCTTTTCAACGTCCTATGAAAGAAGGCGTAGAATTGTTAAATGTTATTCAAGACGTGTATCTTGACAAGTCAATTACAATAGCTTAATTGTTAAAGTAAATTTATTAAATATTAATGAGTTGTTTGCTTACTGAATACAATTTTCAGTTTTCAATTTAAAACATAACAGATGAGTTGGTTTAAAAGAATAAAAGAAGGAATAACAACCTCAACCAAGGATAAAAAGGAAACTCCAGAAGGGCTGTGGTATAAATGTCCTGCTTGTAAAGCCATTATTACCTCAGAAGATCATGCAGCAAACTTGTTTGTTTGTACCACTTGTGAGCATCATCATAAAATAGGTTCTGAAGCGTATTTTGAAATATTGTTTGACGATAATAAATTTATTGAAATCAATCCTAACCTCCGTTCTGGTGATCCTTTATCCTTTACGGACACCAAAAAATATACAGACAGACTTGAGGACAGCATTAAAAAAACAGGGTTGAATGACGCATTAAGAACCGCTTATGGTAAAGTAAATGGAAATGATATCATGATTGCTTGTATGGATTTTTCATTTATTGGAGGTTCAATGGGGAGCGTAATGGGAGAGAAGATCAGTAGAGCAATTACCTATGCTATTGATCATAAAATGCCTTTCATGATTATCTCTAAATCTGGAGGAGCAAGAATGATGGAAGCTGCTTTTTCTTTAATGCAGATGGCTAAAACTTCTGTAAAATTATCTCAATTAGCAAAAGAAGGTATTCCTTATATATCATTACTTACCGATCCAACTACTGGGGGTGTTACTGCTTCCTTTGCCATGTTAGGCGATTTAAATATTGCTGAACCCAATGCACTCATTGGATTTGCCGGACCCCGTGTTGTAAAGGAAACCATTGGTAAAGATTTACCCAAAGGATTTCAAACATCTGAGTTTGTCTTAGAGCATGGATTTCTTGATAAAATTGTGAGCCGAAAGGAACTAAAACAAACCTTAGGAAACATACTAAGTATGTTCAAAAACTAAAAAATGCAGAGCAATTGCTCTGCATTTTTTTTGCACTTATTTGATGTGAAATATATGTTCTACTCAGGTGTTCCACTTTCTACCCATTTTTTAATCTTTCCTATGCTACAATCATTGATTTTACTTGTACTACTTTTTGGCATGTTTGACGCTGTACCGTCCCAAGTAACTGATCCTACAAGTTTATTTGCAATATTTTTTGCACCATTATAAGTTGATAAATCAATACCATTACTAGCGCCTGCTGAATGACATCCAAGACAGTTTGTCTGAAAAATTTCTTTTAAATCAGCAGTATAAGTAATGGCTTTTGCGGTATCGCATCCATTTGCGGTAGTGTCGTTAACACCGGGAATAATAACAGGTGCAGGATGCAAATCTTCAATATTGTCATAATAACAAGCGGAAAAAGTTATTGCAATTGCCGATGAAAATAGAAATGATTTAAAGTTTACTTTCATAAAAAGATTAGTTATTTTTTGCACCTTGGGCTATCCAAAGTTCAATAATTTGTATTTGATTTGCTGTTAAAGGGGCGCTAGGAGGGGGCGGCATACGTTCCGAATCATCGGTTTCTTTTATCGCTTTTATTAACTCATTATCTTTGCTATTCCCTTCTTTTATTTCTCCATTTTTAATCACATCATTATAACTTACTAAAGGAAATTTTCCTCCAGTAGCGGGATGGCACTGGGGAGAAGTACAGTTTCCATTAATAATTGGTTTAACATGGTCTTTAAAGCTCACAGTAGGGCCTTCAGGCACAGGTGAATCATGTTTACACGCATTGAATGTTATTAATGCTGTGAAAAATAGGAAGGGGATAAATAATTTTATTTTTAGCATAACTTTATAATTAAGCAAATATATGAAAAATTAAAGTTCATTATTCTCCACTATACATTTTATTAATAAATGAAGCCTTTTTACTTAATGTTCCAATGGTAAACTGATAAGGAGCCGAGTTTTTCTCATCCTTGTTTTTTTCCAGTTTTCTTTTTTCTGGTTTTAAATCTTTAATGGCAGTATTAAATTTTTCATCACTCGAAATGGCCATCATAGTGCCTGTTCCATAGGTAAACAAATACCAATTATTGTTATCATCTTCTAAGTATATATTAATGTAATCACCACTTTTTTTCTGAATAATTTCAACACAGCCTTTGGCAAATTTATTTAATTGATTTTTTTGGATGAGTCCAATGCCAATTGGTCCATAGGAAGTAAATGACTTGGTTCTTGGATTCCATTTCATTTTTAAATCACTTAAGAATAAGGTATGTTCCAATTCATCGGGTATTTTTTTGAAGGCGCCGTATAGATTTACCTGTGAAATTAATTTATCCGCTTCTTTTTTTCCTATAAACTCCATTAAAGCGCGCTCATATTCTCCTCTTCCAAATGGCACTGCTTGCATAGAAGTTGAAGCTTCAAATTTTTCACTCATCAATTTTAATACACTATTGTCAAAGAAAAAGTCAACGGCCATAATTAAATCAAAATGAACAGTATCGGTGATTAGGTTTTGAGATATGTTTCCAAATGCTTTTACTTTAACCTGGCCTAATTTGGAGCCAAGTTCAATTTTACCTTCTGCATATGATTCACATTTGTCAACGGCCAAAGAAACATAATTACCAGGCGCAGAACGATCTTTAATTTTATCCATGCTGCCCACTTTATATTCTCTCGAGAATTTATCAAAGTAAATATATCCATTGGTTACAATCAATTCACCATCAAGTATTCCTTTTCTATGACTTACAACAGAAGAATATACATGCATTGAGTCGTTGTTCAGTAAAAATCCAGTAACAGTCATTACCCTGGCTTTTTTATCTACAACGCTTGTGTCATCAAGCGGAATATAAACTTCTTTTGGATTCACATCTCCTTTGAATTCAATCCATTTTATAGCCATGCTTGTACAAGTATGATTTATCCTAAAGCTGCCATTAAATGAGAGTAATTCATTAGCGGCTTTAAGGTTTAACTGTCCTTTATAATCAAAATATGGGCTTAGTTTAAAGTTGTTAGCCTCTAAAATGGAGCCTTCGGCAATTGTTTGGCTCGAGCCATCAGTGGCAACTTTATCGAAATGAACTTTCTGCTCTGTCCCTAAATCATCAACATAGTTATAATCAGCATTACCACTATAGCTTTTTTTGCCATAAATATCAATCGTACTGTTAAATAACTTATGATATTTGGTTACAGTATTGGCAAGAATTTGTGCATTGGTTAATGTTCTTAGTTTCGCTTTTTTCTCAATCACCACTTCGCCACTATCGGGAAACAACCTAGCATCAGCCACATTGATGTATCTTACTTCATGACAATAAATAAT
The DNA here is from genome assembly GCA_945872355.1 of Chitinophaga pinensis. Classification (GTDB taxonomy): domain Bacteria; phylum Bacteroidota; class Bacteroidia; order UBA4408; family UBA4408; genus CAIKXD01. Next base: position 152 of record CAMBZU010000041.1, on the reverse strand, counting down.
ATTGGTTCTTAAATCATATTTGGCTTTGGGAGATAGAAATCGAAGTGAATCTTGGTCGGGATGTAAAGAAACAAATTCTGCTCCTGTTAAATCTAAATCATCTTTTTGCGCATTTTCACTTTCCTTTGAAGCTTTGGTATTAGAGCTTAATT
>CAMBZU010000040.1 GCA_945872355.1 Chitinophaga pinensis | reverse complement strand
TTCCAAAATAGGTATTCCCAAATATACTCACACCAATTTTAGCTAAATAATTGTATTGTGCCGCTATATATGCAGCATTAACTGGGCGAGACGAGAAGTTTCCTCCGAATGATAAAAATATATCTTTTTCCTTTTTTATTTTCAAGGCTAACTTATAATAGCCCGTGTTTAAATCAACTTTTGCTAAGGGATATATTTGTTTTATTTTTTGATCTGCCGCTAGTCTAAAATACTTTGGTTTTAACTCTTCAAATGTGATAATACTGTTCTTTTTTAAGCCAAGTAATTTTCTTACATAATCGCGTTGATTTTTACTAAGGCCTTTCACATCAACCTCATTAAAAACCAATTTAGGCGCAGTATCTCTAAAATATTTTCTTTTCTCCTTTAAATAATCGTTACTCACTTTCCTTGATATTGATGTATTAATTTGCTCCATTTTATTAATCGCTTCAGTATAACCTGCTGCAATAAGTTCATCGGGCTTATCAAAATCAAAAAGACCTACAAAGCCTACTTTGGGCGCTATTGTAATAACTTTGATAGGTAATTCAATGCTTGATCCTCTCGTAATAAAAATACTTTTTACTTGAGAAATTAAATCGTCTTCATTTGGTGGAGTTAAAGATTCTGACACGTTACTTCCAATAATAATATCCGGTTTAAAGTTATCGTACATTACATCTGTAGGGAAATTATTATACAAACCGCCATCAAAATAAAGTTTGTTTTCGATATTTATTGTTTTGATATAAAATGGAAAAGACATAGAAGCTCTAACACATTGCCCTAAATCTCCCTTTCTAAAAACCTCTTGTCTTTTATCGGTAATGTTAGAGGCCACACAGCGATATGGAATAAATAAGCTATCGAAATTACCGCCACTTGCAGCATTGGGCCTGGCAAAAAACTCCATCAAACCAAAATCGACAGGTACAGGAGAAATAAGATTGGTAGGCAAAGATGTTTGAATAAGGGTATCTAATGAAAATTTAAAATTTATCCAACCTGCATCAGGTTCTCTTTTCTTAAAATAATATATATGCTGATCTTCTATTTCGCCTATAGCCCATTTTTTAAATTTTTCTTGATGCACCATAAACTCCATTTCGGCAGGGGCATAACCAGCTGCGTACATCGCACCTATGAGGGCACCCATTGAAGTTCCGGCAATATAATCGATAGGAATATTATTTTCCTCTAATGCCTTTAGCACACCTATATGTGCAATTCCATCAGCTCCTCCGCCGCTTAAAACAACGCCTACTTTTTGTGCATAAAAAAGCGAAGGTTGCAGCAGCATTAATAAGCTAAAGATGAGTTTTCTATGGCATGTATTAAATACAATATTCATAGTGACAAAGCTAAAGTATTTTAAGGTGTAACAAAATGGATCAACAATTAATATCCAACTTTATATTGTTAATAGAAAAATGGTCAGCTTTGAAATGCCTAATAAGCAAATGGTAAATTTGTATGTTAAATACACTAAGGAAAGCCTATTTGCTAATATTTAAAGCCATTAAACTGTTTAATTATGAAAAATAGAATTTTAATTTCAATGCTTTTGTTTTTATTTGCTGTTAATGCGCAATTAAACGCTGCTTCATTTACTAAAAATGATAAAATAATTGAAGCAGCTTTTGGGCTTGGCATTTATGATATTAGTACTTATCAAAAAAGTAAGAACATTCGCGAAAATGATAAAGCTGCAGCTTGGGTTTATCCTTTCTCTTTTGAATATGGAATTGCAAATAGACTTGCTCTTGGATTAGGCTATAAATACAGTAACTTTATTTTAGGCAATGAAGATTCATTGAATACAAATAGAAAAGTAAAAGGAAATGACTTGGTATTTAAACCTACTTTGCATCTTATAAAAAGAAAAAGAATCAATGTTTATGTAGGTGCGTTGGCCGGCTTATCTTGGTTCAACTTTCAGGTAAATGATAATTTGCAATCTTATGCCAAAGGAGATGGCACATTACTTGCCCTGATTCTAGGCACTCGTTTTTATTTTTCAAAAAACATTGGTTTAAGCTTACATTATACTTTTAATAATTACAAGTTTGTTGATCTTACCCTTGCTAACAATCTAGGAAATACCGACAAATTGGATTTGACTTTAAAACGTGGCAATGTTGGTTTGGGATTAGTATTTAAATTTAATTAAAAATTCATGTATAAAATTTGTAATAAAATTGTATTAATTGCATTGTGTTTTTTTTACAGTTATACAAAGGCTCAAATTGTGCCATTGAATAATATTGGAAACATAACCAATGTTTTATCAGAAAGCAGTGGAATAACATATATTGCGCCAAACCGACTCTATACGCACAATGATTCAGGCGGCAACGATGAAATATATGAACTAGATACTTTAGGTAATTTAATTCGAGCAATATCAATTAATAGTGCTAATAATAGCGACTGGGAAGACATTACAAAAGATGATTTAAACAATATTTATATTGGAGACTTTGGGAATAATAATAACGATAGAACAAATTTAAGAGTATATAAAATAATGAGTCCAACTAGCTTTTCAGGAAACTCAGTATCGGCAGCACTAATATCATTCAACTATCCTGATCAAACTATGTTTCCGCCCAGTCCTTCAAAAAGAAATTATGATGCAGAAGGATTTATTTGGTACAACGACAGTTTATATATTTTCACAAAAAACAGAACAGCGCCTTTTAATGGCTATTGCAAAATGTATAAAATACCAGCTGCACCAGGCAATTACACTGCAGTGCTTTGTGATAGTATTTTATTATGTAACACTGCACAATCAGATTGCTGGGTAACTTCCGCTGCGCTATCGCCAGATAAAACACATTTGGCCTTATTAAATAATAATAAAATATGGTGGTTCAGTTGTTTTGAAGGCACTCATTTTTTCAGTGGATCAATGGCCACGGCAACATTAAGTTCATCAACACAAAAAGAGGGTATTACATTTAAAAACAACCATCAAGTTTACATTACTGATGAATTAAATACAGCAGATAATTCAGGCGGAAATCTATATAAAGCTGACTTAAGTGATTACTTGCAAATGGCTTATGTATCGATCATTCCTGATACTATTAGTTGTAATAATTGCACCTTAACTGTAGATAGCTTTGTAGGTGCATTATCATGGAGCAATGGTATGTTTGGCCCATCTATAACACCTAATTATACTGGTTGGCATTCAGTTATAGCTAATAGTTTAAACAATTGCGCTGTAAAAGATTCTGTTTACATTTCTTATTTGCAAGGGCTCAATGATAATGCAGAAAACAATATCACAATTTTGTTGAATGAAATAAATACGAATGATATTTCTGGCACAGTTTTAAATGCACAAAACACAACTTGTACACTACAGTTAACAGATGTTACAGGAAAGTTAATCACATCATCAACAATACAAATTGTTCAAAAAAATCAAACTTTTTCATTGCCTGTTCATTTAAAAAATGGCATGTATTTATTAGGCGTGAGCAACACTGAAATTCATAAAACATTTAAAATAATGAATGTAAATTAGATCAACAAAACTTTCGAGCAATTGCTGAATAATTAATTAGTTAATTTGTATCAAATAATAAGTAGTGGATAGATTAAAAATACAGAGCGATCAGAATACCTTTACCCAAAATGGCCAATTTTTGCCATTGATGGAAGAATTTTACACCATACAAGGCGAAGGATTTAATACAGGCAAAGCAGCTTATTTTATTAGGGTTGGAGGTTGTGATGTAGGATGTCATTGGTGTGATGTTAAAGAAAGTTGGGATGCCTCTTTACACCCATTAACCGATGTTGATGTTATTGTAAATAATGCCAATCAATTTGCTGGTAAAGCTGTTGTAGTAACAGGTGGAGAGCCAAGCATGTATCCCTTAGGTTATTTAACAAGTCAATTAAAATTAAAAGGTATTAAAACTTTTGTAGAAACTTCTGCCGCCTATCCGCTGAGTGGGGATTGGGATTGGGTTTGTCTTTCACCAAAAAAAACATTAAAACCCTTGGCAGAGAATTTTAAATTGGCGCATGAACTAAAGGTAATTATTTTTAATAAACATGACTTTATTTGGGCCGAAGAAAATGCAGCGCAAGTAAATGAAAATTGTATATTATACTTACAGCCTGAGTGGAGTAAATCAAAAGAAATTATCCCTTTAATTATAGATTACGTGAAGGAAAATCCAAAGTGGAATATTTCTCTTCAAACACACAAATACTTGAATATTCCATAACTAAATAAAAGCCAATGAACATGAAAATAAAAAGTTTTTTAGTTTTGATTTTGTTTTGTTTCAATGCATTGTATGTTGATGCACAAAAAATGGATAACAAATATAGCAGTAGCTCAGGCAAAGCCATCAAGAACTTTGAAAAAGCGCAATTGAGTTTTGATGCGCGTAAAGACAATGAAGCCATTGAACTTTTAGAAAAAGCGATCAAGATGGATCCTAATTTTATAGAGGCCCATATGTTTTTAGCCGAGGTGTATGGCGAAAATAAAAAATACCAAGATGCGCTAAATGAAGCAAAAGCCGCAGTTGGCATAAGTCCCGATTTTTTCAAAAGTGCTTATTACAGTATGGGATTTTGGTGTATTAAATTGCAAATTTATGATGAAGCTGAACAATATTTCAATCATTATTTAACCTATAAAGGCATTGCTGCGGAAGCAAAATCGAATGCTTCTTTAGGTCTTAAATCGGCCCAGTTTGCGCGAAAAGCCATTAAAAACCCCGTTCCTTTTACCCCACTAAATATGGGTGCAGCAGTTAACTCCACTGAAAATGATTACTTGCCTGCCATTACAGCCGATGAACAAACCTTGGTTTACACACGATTGATTCCCAAAGATCCTAACGGAAGCCCAACTGATATGCGCAACAAGAGCGAAGACTTTTATAGCTGTAAAAAAACAGATGGCAAATGGTCGAATGCAATTAATATAGGACCACCAATTAATACCTTTGGCAATGAAGGTGCACAATGTATTTCTGCCGATGGTCAAACATTAGTTTTTACTGCATGTAAAGAATACGATGGCTACCCAGGTGGTAGAAAAGGATATGGCAGTTGTGATTTATTTATTGCAAAAAAAATGGCGGATGGCAAATGGGGTGTGCCCGAAAATATAGGAAAGCCAATCAATACAGAGTATTGGGATTCACAACCATCAATGTCGAGTGATGGCCAAACTATTTTTTTTGTGAGCAACAGACCAGGAGGCATTGGGGGCACTGATATTTGGAAATGCACAAAAAATGATGCTGGAAAATGGGCCAATTTGGTCAATCTAGGCGATAGTGTTAACAGTGCTGAAAACGAAGAGTCGCCTTACATTCATCCCGATAATAAAACATTGTATTTTTCATCGGAAGGTTGGCCAGGAATGGGTAGTAAAGATTTGTATTTATCACGAATAAAAAAAGATGGACATTTTTCTACGCCAATGAATTTGGGCTATCCAATCAACACTGCCGAAAGTGAAAGAGATTTAATTGTGAGTGCCAACGCAAAAACAGCCTATTTTTCTTCTGAAAGGGCCGGAGGTACAGGCGGATTAGATTTATATAATTTTGAATTATACGAAGCAGCAAGACCACAATCGGTTACTTATGTTAAAGGCAAAGTTTTTAATAAAGAAACCAGCAAAGGTTTAGAAGCAAAATTTGAATTGATAGATTTAGAAACAGGTGAGATGGTGATGCAAGCAAGCAGCATGATTGGTAGTGGTGAGTTTTTAGTTTGTTTGCCTGTAAACAAAAATTACTTGATGAATGTAAGTAAAAACGGCTTTCTATTTGCTTCTGAAAATTTTAGCTTAAAAGGATTGGCCAATAATTTAAAAGCCTATGAAATGAATGTACCGCTAACACCTATAAAAGCTGGTGAAAAGGTGGTGTTAAAGAATATCTTTTTTGAAACAGCTTCCTATACTTTAAAAGAAGAATCAAAAATTGAATTGCAAAAATTAAAAAGTTTTTTGTTGCTTAACTCCACTGTAAGCATCGAAATTGGCGGGCATACAGATAATGTTGGCGATAAAAAATCGAATCAAATATTATCAGAAAACAGAGCAAAGGCTGTGTATGATTTTTTAATTGCCAATGAAATTACAAAAGAAAGACTAAGCTTTAAAGGCTTTGGAGATACCATGCCTATTGATGATAACAGCACAGATAAGGGCAAAGCAAATAATAGAAGAACCGAATTTATGATTGTGAAGTAATACTAATGTGATTTATAAATTATGCCAATAATTTAAAATCTTACATTGGTAAATACCGATCGAAAAAAGTTTGGGCCATTACTTTTTTCACATCTGTATAAGCACCTCAACTACCTTAAAGAATTAAACCCAAATGCGGCATCAAAAATGCTGAATTTGGGTTTATTTTAATACCTATCTTCAAAAGATATGCTTTATTTAGCGCATGATCTTTTACCTAACTAAATCACAATATGTCCCCAGTTTTCACCAGTTTTAATGCGGTGTAATTGCATTGTGCTTACGCCAAATTGCTTTGCTAACATTTTTAAACGCGTCTTTCTGTTAGGATCGGCCAATAATTTTTTAATGTGCATTACCTTGGTTGCAGTTAGTTTTTGCCCATCTGCTTGAATGCGTTTTTGAATCAAATTTTTCTTTGCTTCAATTACATAAGGACTTTCTTTGCTATGCTGCAACATTTCCGCTTTTGTGGCCCAGCGTAGGTTATTCACATGATCATTACTCCTATTTCTATCAATATGCAACACAAAGGTTTGGTCATCTGATTTCTTTTCAAGAAATTGCTCTGCAACCACTCTGTAAAGCATTTTATGCCTATATAATTTTACACCTTCCTTATAAATAACAAATCGTAAAATTCGATAACCATTAATCAATCCGCCTTTTAAAAGTCGACCTTCTTCCATCTTGTCAACAAAACTTATAAGGCGGCCATAATTTGACATGGCGTATCTTAGTTTGGTAGATTCGTCTAATACTATTTCTTTGAACAGCTCGTTATAATATATTTTAATCATTTTTTATATTATTCTTAATTTAAACTTTTAATGAATAGTTATGAAGTAAATTTTAATTCTGCATAAAATTACACGTTCATTATTAAATTCAATTCTATTTAACAAAAAAAGACCAAAGATTGCTCTTTCGTCTTTTTTTCTTGTAGCGGGGACGGGAGTCGAACCCGTGACCTCAGGGTTATGAATCCTGCGCTCTAACCATCTGAGCTACCCCGCCAAAACATTAAATTAAAATATCAGCGCAATTCACATTTTGCTTATGAATTGAAAACCTTGATTTTCAATCTTTTAATTTATAAAAATGTAAAGAACTGCTATTTTTGAGGGCGCAAATATAGTATTATTTGTAAATCAAAAAACTTATATCGTGCAAAACATCATTTTTTATTGTGCCCTATCCCAAATTAAGTATTTATAGATTGGCATTGCCTAGTTATTTTTCAAATTCTCTATTTTACAATTTGATGCTAAAATTATCAATACCTTATAATTAAATATCATTCATTTGATTTAAGGCTGCCATTATTTTTTATTAAACCCAAATTAATCAATAGGAGATTTAAAAAATCGAACTACTTGATTTAGTTGGGTTAATCCCGATATAGAAAATGTTATCAGATTTGTAAAAATCTGATTTACAATTTCTTTATCGTTTACGCATTTCCAATGCGTAAACTGGGTTAAAAAGTGTGCTTGAATAACTAAATTAAAGTCAAAAAAAAGGAGCTTTATTAAGTTGCTGGCTTTTTTTTATTGCAATTTTATTTCGAGTACATTGTTTTATTTTTTCTTTAAACACAAGGCTTTGCGCCAATATTTCATCATAAAAAGATGCATATAAATGTTATAAAATTGAAAATAAATAAAAATAAATTATGCTATTAATTTTTAATTTGTAGATTTGAGAAAACCATTTTTGACTAAAATATAATCAATTTAAAACTATACAACATGAGCAAAGAAGTTAAAGAACCAAAGGAAAGCAAGGAAGACAAAAGCCTTAAAGAACAAAACAAAGAAAAATTAAAGGCGCTTCAAGTTACCATCGAAAAAATTGAAAAAACCTATGGCAAGGGCGCCATCATGAAAATGGGTGATACACCTATTGAAGAAATTGAAATAATTTCCACCGGTTCGGTTGGTTTAGATGCTGCGCTTGGTGTTGGTGGTTTTCCTAAAGGAAGAATTATTGAAATATATGGTCCAGAATCTTCTGGTAAAACAACCATTGCCATACATGCTATTGCAGAAGCACAAAAGGCTGGCGGAATTGCAGCTTTTATAGATGCAGAGCATGCATTTGATCGTTCATATGCACAAAAATTAGGCGTTGATACTGAGAATTTATTGATTTCTCAACCAGATAATGGAGAACAAGCTTTAGAAATTACCGAAAATTTAATTCGCTCGGGCGCCATCGATATTATTGTAATTGACTCCGTAGCAGCATTAACACCAAAAAGTGAAATTGAAGGTGAAATGGGTGATAGCAAAATGGGCTTACAAGCGCGCTTAATGTCACAAGCATTGCGTAAATTAACTGGTACAATTAATAAAACAAATTGCTGCTGCATATTCATCAATCAGTTACGCGAAAAAATTGGGGTGATGTTTGGCAATCCAGAAACCACAACAGGTGGTAATGCCTTAAAGTTTTATGCTTCTGTAAGATTAGATATTCGAAGAATTGGCCAATTAAAAGATGGTGATTCAATTTTTGGAAATCGTGTTAAAGTAAAAGTAATAAAGAACAAAGTGGCACCTCCTTTTCGTATTGCCGAGTTTGATATCCTTTATGGAGAAGGCATCAGCAAAATTGGTGAAATCATTGATATTGGTGTTGATTTAAATATCATCAAAAAAAGTGGTTCATGGTTTAGCTATGGCGATACCAAGTTGGGGCAAGGAAGAGATTCTGTAAAACAAATTTTAGCCGATAATCCAGAGTTATCAGATGAAATTGAAAATAAGGTGCGCGAAGAAATGTCGAAACCTGTAGCATAAGCAACATTTAATTGATCAAATGCATCTTTAATTTTTTAAAGATGCATTTTTTTATTCCATATATTCTCAAAAAATGAATTTCTTTGCAGGTATGATTAAATATGTAAGTTTTATATTTTTATTGTTTTTGGGATTAACTTCGTGTAAACCACAACAAGAAGAAAAGGCAAAAGTAGCCTTGCCCCGAGATACTACTTTAGAATTATTAAATGCCCGCATCAGTGGTGATAATAAAAACCCAGCGCTTTATGCCAAACGCGCTGAACTATACATAAATAAAGGCAAGAGTGAATTAGCTTATGAGGATATTTTATTTGCTGTAAAATTAGATTCATTCAATTACGATTATCAGTTTAGATTTTCAGAAATTTCATTTTTAGTGGGTAAATCGAGGCAAACAAAACAAGCTTTAGAAAAATGTTTGCAAATAAAACCTGCAGATACAAATGCAAGATTAAAATTGGCAGAATTATACATTTATGTGAAGGAATATAAAAAGGCATTAGCACTTTTAAAAGAAGTTACTGATGCCGATAAACTCAATGCCAAAGCCTATTTCTTAAAAGGTTTAAGTTTTAAATTAGCCGGAGATACTGCACTTGCCATAACAAGCTATCAGCGCGCGGTGGAGTTAGATCAAGAATATTACCACGCCTATATGCAGTTGGGCGTTTTATTTGCTGCCAAACATAATCCAGTGGCTATTGATTATTATAATAATGCTTTAAATTTAAATTCGCAAAGTACAGAAGCCTTGTATGCAAAATCGTTATTCTATCAAGACCATGGCGATATAAAATCGGCTGTGGCAGGATACAACATGTTGTTGCAAGTAGACACAGCCAATTATTTTACCTATTACAATTTAGGTTTTATTTCATTTAATGTCGAAAAAGATTATCGCAAAGCAACGGTGATGTTTAGCAAGGCATTAAAATTTAATCCTGCTTATGCCGAAGCTTTTTATATGCGCGGTTTAAGCTTTGAGCAATTGGGCGAGTATGCCAAAAGCATTAGAGATTATACTGAATCTTTAAAAATAGCCCCAGGTTATGAATTGGCTGTGGCTGGTTTAGATAGGGTGGAAAAGAAATAAGCAAGATTGTAGCTAATTAATCATTACCGCGGCGCCTTTAATGCTTGACTTCCTAAACATTTAACACAACTTTAAACAGCGCTAACTATTTTTTAAATCAAAATTTATAAGTAGGAAGCATAGGTAATTATTGTAACTTTGTTAAGTGCCATTGCAGCAGCCTTTGTTTAAGAAAACATCGTGATAAAAAGCCACAAAAAACAATTGAAACATGCAAAATAAGGAGGAAAAAGAAAAGCAAGTACTGCTTAAAATTATCAAACAACTCATCGGAGTTAGTGCTGTTTTATTTGTTGGAATTATTATTTTAGGTGTCTTGTTAATTTTTGGAGCCCCTGATTTGAGCAGTAAAAAACCTGTAATTACAAATACTGATGAGCAAAAAAGTGAAATTACTCCAGCAATTATTGACACTATTAAATACTGGAAAGCTCCAGATGAATCGAGCTTAGCAGCTAATGTAAGCAAAGCTTTAATATTATATGGTAAGGAATTGGTTGCACATACTGCCGATTATTTTGGGGTGCAAGGCAAGGTAAGCAGGCAAGCAACGAACGGAATGAATTGTCAGAATTGCCATTTAGATGCAGGCACAAAAATATTTGGAAATAATTATAGTGCAGTAGCTGCAACATATCCTAAATACCGAGCACGCTCAGGAGCAGTTGAGGATATTTATAAAAGAATAAATGATTGTTTTGAAAGAAGTTTGAATGGCAAAGCGCTGGCGCCTGATTCAAAAGAAATGCGCGCGATGGCTGCTTATATTAATTGGTTAGGCAAAGAGGTCCCAAAAGGCGAAAAACCTGCAGGAAGTGGTTTAAAAGACTTGGCTTTTTTAGATAGAGCTGCAGATGCAAACTTGGGCAATTTGGTGTACACTCAAAAATGTTTGAGCTGTCATCAAGCAAACGGCCAAGGACAATGGAATGCTAATAAAACAGCCTACATTTATCCTCCACTTTGGGGCGAACATAGTTATAATAATGGTGCAGGTTTATATCGCATTTCAAATTTTGCGAAGTATGTAAAATACAATATGCCATTAGGAGTAAATCACAATAACACGCAGCTAACAGATGAAGAAGCTTGGGATGTGGCGGCTTTTGTAAATTCAAAACCACGCCCCAAAAAGGATATTGCCAAAGATTGGCCTAAAATTGAAGAGAAACCTTTTGATCATCCATTTGGTCCTTTTGCTGATGGCTTTAGCGAAACGCAACATAAATTTGGGCCTTTTAAACCAATCAAATCTAAAATTGATGCACTTCAAAAAAACAAAGAAAAAGCTAAAAAGACTACCTAAAATATACCAATCATGACAATAAAAGACAGAAGAAGTTTTATTAAAAAAGTAGGTACACTGGGCTCTTCAGCATTATTGATTGCCAGCAATCCAATGACTGGATTTGCAGCGGAAGCAAGCCAAGATAAAGAGGCGCAACAATCTAAAGATGTTGAAAAATCTTTTACTTTAAGTATTTTGCAAACTACAGATGTGCATTGCCAAATACATCCACATGATGAATTGTTTTGGGAGAATGGGAAATCGGTATTCAGAAAAACAGGAGGTTACGCCCAATTGGCAACTTATCTTAAAGAAACTAGAAAAGATAAAAAGTATTCTTTTTTGATTGATACAGGCGATATGTTTCAGGGAAGTGAACTATCTGTTAAAACGATTGGAAAAGCAATGGTTCCTATTTTAAACCATTTAGGTTACGACCTTTATTTACCTGGTAATTGGGAGGTAATTTATGGTAAAAAAAACATGCAAACTTTGTTGGGTTCATTATATGCGCCAAAGGTTTGTGCCAATATGTATCACGATTTAGGAGAAGGAAAAAAAGGAGAATTAATATTTCCACCTTATCATAGTTGGACAGTTGAAGGTGTTAAGATAGGATTTTTAGGATACACCGATCCGCTTGTGCCAATACGCCAATCACCCAATTACAGCAAAGGAATTATTTATACAAAACCTGAAGAAAACTTAGCACATTATGTTGATGTGTTGCGCAATCAAGAGCAATGCGCCTATGTAATTATTGTAGCTCATTTAGGGCTCTCGCAACAAATAGCATTGGGCAATATGCCTGCCTGCGAAGGTGTAAATTATATCCTTGGCGGAGATACGCACGAAAGGGTTAGAACACCCATCATTTGCAAATACGCAAAAGTAGTAGAACCTGGCGCCTTTGGTTCCTTTGTTGGCAAATTAGATTTAACAATAGAAAACGGAAAAGTAATAAAAGACAATTACGAATTGGTAGAGATTGAAACTAACAAATTAAAAGCTGATCCCACTATGGAAGCTTTGCTTGCAGCTCATGAACAACCTTTTGAACTTGAAATTAATAAAGTAATTGGCTATAGCACATTGCCGCTTTACAGATATTTTGTAGTTGAAAACACCATTGATACTATGATTTTAAATGCACTTCGTTGGCGCATGCCAGCAACTGATATTGTACTTTCAAACGGATTTAGATTTTGCCCACCAAGAACTACACCTGATAAAACAGGAAATATTCCAATTACAAATGGCTATGTTTTTGACATGCTACCTGTTGATAGTGCGGTGCGCACAGCCGAAGTTACAGGAAAACAAATTAAAGATTGGTTAGAAAAAGAATTAAACAATGTTTTTGCTAAAAGCGCTGAAGAGCGTTTTGGAGGCTGGGTAATCAAGTTCAATGGATTGAAAGTAAGTTTTGAAGCTTTTGCTGAAAAAGGACAAAGAGTAAAAACCGCTACTGTAAATGGAGCACCCATTGATGAGCTAAAAACATATTCAATTTGCGCCTGTGAAAGAGATGGTGATCCCGAAGATATGCTATGTAGAATTAAAGGTGTAAAAAATGCAAAGAATTCAAGCTACACTTTACATGGTGTAATGATTGATTACTTAAAAGAAAACTCACCCGTAACTCCTACTCCACCGCTTGCTGCTGAAGTATTAGATGCTCCGCAAACACTACTTACACAAGTAACTGGCGTAGACTATCAATTTCGTTAATACGTATTTGATTGTGACAAAAGAAATTAATCAACTGGTAAAACCAATTTTAAAACGCAGAGCAAAGCCTAAATAAAAAGATTTTACAAACTACATTCTATAAAAATCAATGGAAATTATTGGCTATATTATTTCAATTATTATTGGCGTTTCGCTTGGGTTAATTGGTGGTGGCGGAAGTATACTTACTGTGCCCCTTTTAGTATATATCTTTAAACAAGACGCAGTTATTGCTACAGCATACTCTTTGTTTATTGTTGGTTTAACAAGTGCTGTAGGCTCAGTTGATTATTTTAGAAATGGCTTAGTAAATGTAAGAACTGCTATTATATTTGGTATCCCCTCTATTATTGCAGTGTTTATAACCAGAGCGTATGTGGTTCCTGCTATTCCAAAAGAACTATTTACTGTTGGCAATTTTTTAGTAACTAAAAATATTTTATTGATGTTATTGTTTGCAACGCTAATGGTTGCAGCATCTTATAGTATGATAAAAAAAACTAAAGTGGCTGTTGTTGATCCACTTCAAAAGCAACATTTTAATTATCCTGTAATTTTGATTGAAGGCGCAATAGTTGGATTACTAACTGGCTTAGTAGGTGCAGGTGGTGGTTTTTTAATTATACCAGCTTTGGTGTTGCTTTCTAAATTACCAATGAAAGAAGCGGTAGGTACATCATTGGTGATCATTGCAGCAAAATCATTGATTGGCTTTTATGGCGAGGCCAATATTGCAAGTATGAATTGGGGGTTGTTATCTTCCGTTGCAGCATTTGCAATAGTTGGTATTTTTATAGGTACTATGTTATCTAAAAAAATAGACGGTGCAAAGTTAAAACCTGCCTTTGGTTGGTTTGTTTTGGTGATGGGTATTTACATTATTATTAAAGAAACGCTCATGTAATTAATCATATTTGTAACAAAAGTAACTCATCATTAAAAAAAAAGGCTATACTTTTGAATTATGAATTCTAAATTATGAATTCTAAGTTTTGAATTAAAAATTTACAACATTTACTACATTTACAATTAAGTATTAAAAAATTAACAATTAAGAATTAAGAATTTACAATTAACAATTTACAATTAAGAATTAAGAATTTATTGATATGAAAATAGAACAAATATACACCGGATGTTTAGCTCAAGGAGCTTATTACATTACTTCTAATGGCGAAGCTGCTATTATTGATCCACTGCGCGAAACGCAGCCTTACATGGAGCGTCTGGCAAAAGATGATGTAAAATTAAAATACATTTTTGAAACGCATTTTCATGCCGATTTTGTGAGTGGACATGTTGATTTGAGCAAGAAAACTGATGCTAAAATTGTATATGGCCCAAATGCTGTTTGCGAGTTTGAATGCATTTCTGCTAAAGACAATGAAATTTTTAAAATAGGAGATGTTACTATTAAAGTATTGCACACACCAGGCCATACGATGGAAAGTACTACCTATTTGTTGATAGACGAAAATGGAAAAGATTATTGTATTTTTAGTGGCGACACCTTGTTTTTAGGAGATGTGGGTCGCCCCGATTTGGCTCAAAAAGCAACAAGCATGACCATGGAAGGTTTAGCTGGCTTATTGTATGAAAGTTTGAATAACAAAATTATGCCTTTGGCTGATGATGTGATTGTGTATCCTGCCCATGGCGCTGGTAGTGCTTGCGGTAAGAATATGATGAAAGAAACGGTGGACACTTTAGGCAACCAAAAGAAAATGAATTATGCTTTGAACCAACCTAATAAAGAAGCATTTGTTGCTGCTGTTTTAGATGGTTTAACACCACCTCCAAGCTATTTTGGAATGAATGTAGCCATGAACAAAAAAGGCTATGACAGTTTTGAAAATGTATTAAACAATGGCATGCGTGCACTTGAAGCAAGTGCTTTTGAAGCTGCTGCCGAAGAAACAAATGCCTTAATTTTGGATACGCGCCCAGCAGGTGAATTTGCAAAAGCATACGTACCTAATTCAATCAATATTGGCATTAATGGCGACTTTGCACCTTGGGTGGGCGCTATGATTGCTGATGTAAAAACACCTATTGTTTTAGTAACAATTGCTGGCAAAGAAGAAGAATCGGTTACGCGCATGGCACGCGTTGGTTTCGACAATCAAATTGGCCATTTAAGAGGTGGTATTGAGGCATGGATAGCAGCTGGTAAAGAAACTGATAAAGTGAATCGTATTTCAGCTACACAGTTTGCCAGCGAAGTTAAAATTGGTGAAAGCAAAGTGATAGATGTACGAAAAGAAACCGAATATGCTGCCGAACATGTTGATGAAGCTTACAGCAAACCATTGGCTTTTATTAATGATTGGATTAAAGACATTAATCCAGCTGAGCATTTTTACATGCATTGCCAAGGAGGATACAGAAGTATGATTGCAGCCAGTATTTTACAAGCCAGAGGTTATAGAAACTTTACTGAAGTTGATGGTGGTTTTGCTGCTATTGCTAAAACAGATTTACCAAAAACAGATTTTGTTTGTCAGAGTAAGATATTGAATAAGTAAGTATAGTTATTATTGAGCTTGGCGGGGACGCCAACCTTTGACAAAATTTTAATGACTGATTAAAATCTACCCATGCACCGTTTCCTTATTGCCATATTTTGCAATTACGGCACCTTCAAAATCTAAAAATTCTTGCCAACGTTTATCCACATCTAAACCTGCTGCGTATTGCTTGGCTAACTTTAAAAACATCGTATAATGACCAGCTTCACTAATCATTAATTCATGATAGAATGCAGCTAATTCTTTGTCTTTAATATTTTCTGATAATACTTTAAAGCGCTCACAGCTGCGTGCTTCTATCATGGCCGAAAACAACAAACGATCGACCAAAACAATATGTCTTTGATGCCCTTTACGCACAAAACCATACAACTCATTTACATAACTATCTTTTCTTTCGAAACCTAATTTGAAGTTGCGTTTGATAATAATTTCGTGCACCATTTTAAAATGCTCTAATTCTTCTTGCGCTAAATCGAGCATGGCTTTTACCAAATCGGTATACTCGGGAAAGTTAACTGTGAGCGAAATGGCATTGGTGGCGGCCTTTTGCTCGCACCAAGCATGATCGGTTAATATTTCGGGAATGTTTTCCTCAACAATATTTACCCATCGAGGGTCAGTAGGTAGTTTTAATCGTAACAATATAAATTGTTTTAAGATGAGTTAACTTTAAATTATTTTTTTAGCACTTATTAAGCGAGAGATTTAAAATGTATGGCAGCTCCTTTATTGCGCATGATAAAATTATATGTTGATAGTTATGCTTGTTTTATTTTTTAAAATGATGTATGATTAATTCTGCCAACTCTATGCCTATCCTTTCTTGTGCTTCGTTTGTAGCAGCTCCAATATGTGGGGTTAAAGAAATGTTAGCATGTGTCAACAATGCATTAGCAGGCTTTGGTTCATTTTCAAAAACATCTAATGCAGCATGTGCAATATGATGGCTGTTTAAACCTGCCAACAATGCTGCTTCATCAATAACACCTCCTCTTGATGCATTTACCAGGCAAACACCTTTTTTCATGATGGCTATTTCTGCTTCACCAATCAATTTTCCTCCGGGTACATGTATCGTAATAAAATCGCTTTGTTTTAATACTTCCTCTAAACTAACTGTTTCTATAGCAATAACGGGCTTGGGATGAAAATCAAAAATATCTAAAGTAATCTCAACTTGTTTTAAAAATGGATCATGACTTACTACTTTCATGCCGCTGCCTAAAGCTATTTGTGCCACTGCTTGACCAATACGACCAATGCCAATAATACCTATAGTTTTACCTTTTAACTCCACACCTTTAGCATATTTCTTTTTTAATTCTTCGAAATTGCTATCTCCTGAAACGGGCATTTGGCGGTTGCTATCATATAAAAACCGACACATCGAATACAAATGAGCAAACACTAATTCAGCCACAGAGTTTGATGAAGCAGCAGGTGTATTATACACTGCAATGCCTTTGTTTCTTGCATAATCAACATCAATATTATCCATGCCAACGCCACCGCGTCCAATCAATTTCAATGTTGGACAAGCGTCGATTAATTCTTTTCTAACTTTGGTTGCAGAGCGCACAGTTAATGCTTCAAAACCATGTTTATTGATAGCATTTATTAAATCTTCTTGGGCCACTTTTTCGGTGATCACATCAAAACCATTTGCTTCGAGCAAGGCCTTTCCTGTTGCATCAATACCATCGTTGGCTAATAATTTTACTTTATTCATAGTTATGTTTAAAATTTCAAATTAGTATATTTTCATCTTTTGTTGCCACAGATTCACTGATTTCTTAAACGCAAAGAGCGCAGAGAAGTCGCTGAGGGCGCAAATTATAATTTATTCTCAAATTATCATCAGCTAATTCGCTAATCAGCTAATTAGATCAGCTAATTATTCTTTTCAAAATGTTGCATTACATCAACCAATACCTGCACACTCTCTAGCGGCAAAGCATTATATAAAGATGCTCTGTAACCACCTACATCTCTATGCCCTTTTAAACCACTCAAATTAGCGTCCTTGGTTAATTTATCAAAAGCTACTTCTAACTCAGGGTTGTGCATTACAAAAGTAAGGTTCATATTACTTCTGTCTTCAACAGCTGTAGTGCCTTTAAACAAGGGATTTCTATCAATTTCATTATAAAGTAATTCAGCTTTTTGATTATTTATTTTTTCGATATGTGGCACGCCACCATTATTTTTCAGCCATTCCATAGTAAGCATAGAAACATAAATTGGAAAAACAGGAGGCGTATTGTACATTGAATCACCTTTGATATGCACATTGTAATCTAACATCGATAACATTTTACGCCCTGTTTTGCCTAAAACGCTTTTTCTTACCGCCACCATTGTTGCACCTGCTGGTCCCATATTTTTTTGCGCCCCTGCATATATCAAACTAAAATCATTCCCATTTACTTCTCTGCTAAAAATATCGCTACTCATATCGCAAACCAAAGGCACATTTGTTTTTGGAAACGATTTCATTTGCGTTCCATAAATGGTATTGTTGCTGGTAATGTGCAAGTAATCTAAATCACTAGGAATATCATAGCCTTTTGGAATATGCGAAAATTTTTGATCTTCGCTTGAAGCAACAACTACACTATTGCCAATGATCTTGGCTTCTTTTATGGCTTTGTTAGCCCAAACTCCTGTATTTAAATAGCCGGCCTTGCCATCTGTTTTAAGTAAATTGTATGGCACCATAGCAAATTGTAAACTTGCGCCACCACCTAAAAATATCACTTCAAAATCATCATCTAAATGCAATAATTCTTTTACTAACGCTCTCGAATTTTGCATCACTGCTTCAAAACTCTTACTACGATGGGAGATTTCGAGCAATGAAAGATTTAAATTATCGAAATTAATACAAGCGTTAGCTGCTTGTTGCAATACTTCTTGAGGCAAAATACCGGGGCCTGCGCTAAAATTATGAACTTTTGACATCTTAATTTATTTTTTGCTAATTTATATATTTTGAAATAGTTTGTAATATTATTTTATTGTAAATCGTACCAATCTCTTTTTCTGCTCAGTTTTAAATCTTGTAAAATACTTGATTTTACATTGATATCTAAGGAGTAGCTTTTTCTAAAGCCAAAAGGCACCATGTTTAATCTAATTTCCCAACAATGTAAATTTCTGTAGATATTCATACTTGTGTAGGTCAACTTTTTTTGTTTTAAATCGAAGCCTGAATTTACTCCAACTTTCCAGTTTTCGGTAACATTAATATCGCCATTAAAGGAGAGTGTTTGTTTAATATCAGAAACGTAGTTAGGTTTATTATAAATGAAGTTATAACTCATGCTTAAAGTCCAGGGAATATTAAAATCAACATACTGATACCTATTTCTGTTAATTTCCTCCACATCCTCTTTGCGCGCTGTTTTTGATTCTGTTTGTGGTTTTGCTTGTTTACTTTTTAGGTTAAAACTTATGGCCACATTCATGGAGGTAATGCGCGCTAAATCATTAGAATTATCGATAATAAATTGATCTAATTTTCTCCCACTTACAGGATCTAATTGATAAGGATCGGCAACAGCATTCATATTGATACTCATGTTCTCAATTGGAGAAGTTCGCATGTTTATATTGATAGGCGATACTTGAAATGAGTCGGCCAATACATTGTAACGCGAATCGATACTCAAATTTTCGAATATTTTAATTTTCTTAAATCCACTGATGGTATCTTTTGCAGAGCGCACTTTCATTTCTACATTGTTCACTAAACCCATATTTACAAAACCAGATTTTACGAGTGATGGCGCACCAAACATGGCTCCTTCAAAAATACTGTATGCTGCAGTTCCTCCATTGGCATTGGTAATAACTGTGTTATAGCCAGATAATCCTGGATTGTAGGTAAAACCTGCATTGGGCGTTATCACATGTCTAATTGCTTTTATTGGCCCTTGCTTAAATTGATACATCCCATAAACAATCGTTCTTAAGGAAGCATTTAAACTCAAATCGCGGGCACGTGCAAACTTCTTTAAAGTATCTGTAATTAATACATTTTGCTCTGTGTCGAAAGATTTGCGTACCGACTGCAAATACCAAGACTCAGTATAAGTAGCAGTTGGACTAAAGGTAAAATATTTAAGGATTTTAATGGATGTTGTAATTGGAATAATGTGATTGGTTCCTTTATTTACTTCTTTACTCCAATTTACATCTCCCTTGTAAAGCAAAGTATCAATAGTAGATAATTGCGCTCTGGTTGAATTGGTGTAGGTGAGCCCAATATCTTCGTACCATTTATTGGCACCAATTGGGTTTTTTCTTTTAAAAGGATAAAAACGATTTACAGCATAAGTTAACTCTGGTGCACTGATATCAAATTTCTTGGTGGCGGTGTTTTGCGATTGACGGGCACTCAGCGTTAAATTACTTTTAGCAAATGTTTTGTTGTACTGAACAGATGATTGAAATGTGTTTGCTAAAATATCATTGGCATTACTTGCATTTAACTGGTTGTAGCTGCTTGTACCAAAATTTACATCGGCGCTAAAGCGGCTGCTAGGATTGGCTTTTGCATCCTGTGCATGATTCCAACGCACAAAGAAATCTTTTCTTTTTTGATAATTAGGGAAGCCTTTCTCGCCAAGTTTAAATACAGCAAAACTCACATTCATATCACCATTGTATTTATACTTTTGGGCGTATTGACTTTCGCCCCTGAGCGCCCAGCTGCCGCGTGTGTATATATCACCACGCAACATTAAATCTACATGCTCATTAATGCCCATATAATAACCTCCATTCTTTAAAAAGAAACCGTAATTATTGGCTTGCCCATAAGTTGGCAATAATATACCATTGGCCTGCCCTTTTTTATTTGGGAAAAAACCAAAAGGAAGCGCTAAAGGTGTTGGTATATCTGCTATTACTAAGTTTGCTGGGCCTGTAACAATTTTATCGTCGGGAATAACTTTAAGTTTACTTAATGCAAAAAAATAATGAGGATGTTCTAAATTACAGGTGGTGTAACTGCCATGCTGCATGTAGGTTACATTATTACTGTCTTTTTTTACGCTCTCACCGCGCAAATAACTTTCTCCATCAACAGTAGTAACATCTTTAATTTTTCCTTTTTTTGTTTTGGTGTTGTAGATGATGTGTTTTGCTTTAAAATTTTGTGCACCATCATTAAAGTCAGGATTATCTATTTTTTTGCCTGTGGAATCGGGCACCCCCTGCGCCATTACAATATTTTTTTGCTGATCGATAGCAATTTCTCCAGCTTTTAAATTTACATCGCCATAAATAACTTCGGCTTTGCCATATAAAAATACCATTTGGCTATCAACAATAAAAATAATACTGTCTAAAGCTTGGTATTTTACTTTTTCATCAATCGCATTTTTTGAAATTCTAACAGTGTCAGCCTTTGCTTTTACAGGTGTTGTAATATCAGCTTTACTTGTATCAATAGCTAAAGTATCAATCGTATTTTTTTGGGGATAGTGAACAGGTATGCTTACTACAAATGAGGAAAGCACAAGCAATACCAAAAGTTGAATGGCTATAAAAGGATATTTTGACCTTTGCTTGATATTTTTGTTGCGTTAAAATTTAGCTACAAATCTAAAAAAATAGCCTTAAGAACATAACTCCTTAAGGCTATCTTAACATGATTTTATTTAATAATGGCCTATATGGCTTTATTCTTTGATTATTTTAACAGTTGAAAGCTCAACACCAACATTGGTTTTTAATAAGTAAAGCCCTTTGCTTAAATTACTTAAATCTAACCTCACATTGTTACCTGTTATATTTTGAGCAATCACTTTTTCTCCAGCAATGTTGTATAATTCAAAATATGCATTTGAATTTGCTTTTAAATTATTGATGCTGATAAATAGTTCTTCTTTTGCAGGATTTGGATAAACAGAGATATTAACATTCCTACTTTGAATGCTGCTAGAAGTAATCATATCTAAGGTGTTTAATGCTGTATTGGTTACAATTGGGGCATTAAAATCAAAATAAATATAGGCTGTATTACTTACTTGTGTGCCTAATGAAATATTATCAATTAGTTTTACTTTATATGTTACAAAACCATGACTGGCAGGTTCATTGCTGAAGCTATCTGCCAAATTAATATTCGTAAAATTAAATTTTAGAACACCTGGTGCAATCCATTGTGGGCTCATGTTATGGCTTCTTCCTACTATTTCAATACTTTCGGGAATAATATTAAAATCTAAAGTATCAATAATAAAAACATTAAT
Source organism: Chitinophaga pinensis (assembly GCA_945872355.1). Taxonomy (GTDB): domain Bacteria; phylum Bacteroidota; class Bacteroidia; order UBA4408; family UBA4408; genus CAIKXD01. Next base: position 8,308 of record CAMBZU010000040.1, on the reverse strand, counting down.
GGCTGGCGCATTTCCCGTATTTTGAAAATGAACGGTGTATGTTAATTCAGTTGTTGAAGGTGAAATAATGCCAGCAGCACCAATACCTTTAGGCGTTACTTCTTTAATGTTAGGATCATATGAATTCACCACAGGGTAACAAACTGTGTATTGATTGTTTGCTGAATTGATATCATTTGAAGGTAAATTTGCACTCACAGAAAAACACAAAGTATCACCAATATTTACAGAAGTAATTGGCGTTAAATGCAAACCTGCTGTAACACTATTCCAAAAACCATTGTTACTTAAATTACTGATGGGTCCATAATTCCATGTTAAAGTATCACCACTCACACTTGTTGGTGGTAATGAACTTAAACTAGGATTGTAAGTTACTCTGCTATCTAAAACCAATTGCATCGAACCTGAAACAGTATCGCAACCTATATTGTAAACATGTGGATAAAGCATAAAAGGAATACCAGGACGAATAACACCTGAAGCACCAACATAAGCAGCTAGATCTATATTTGAAGTACAATTTAAAGCAAAATCAAGATTGTTTACAGGAAAAGCAGTATTCGCATCAAAATTATAAATGCCAGGTGTGCAAGAATTTGGATAAGCAAAGGGCAACATTGCATTTGAGTAGGTTATAAATCCACTATTTAAGTAGGATGTTTGCACTTTCATGGTATAATTTCCGCTACCGAGGCCAGTATTTACAAAATAGTCGGGAAAGGAGCCATTAAAATTAGCAGACACAGCCACATCATAAAAGTTTTGCAGATTGCCATCACCTGCATTATATATACAATCGTTATTATTATCGATATAAACCCTACCAGCCAATGATCCATAGCTACAAGGATTAGGCACAGGTACTTGATAGTATGAAAAAACATTATCAATAGAGTCGGTTCCATTTTTAAATTTCATTGGAATTGCAAAAAAGTCAACAGTGCCATTGTTTACTTGATAATCTGGAACAAAAGGAGCACTTCCAAAACCAGGAATATTCAAATTCCAAGGATTCATTCCCGAATTATTAACCTCCATCATGATTAAATTATTTGAACCCGAATCTTTAATTAAAAGTGTATCGCCAAAAAAAGAATTACTAATGGTAACACTATACAAGATGGTTCCATTAGTAGCACATTGTGTAGAATCATGTGCGCCAAAAAAATTGGTATTCACAAAAATATCTCCTTGTTGATAGCCTTGCGTAAATCCCTTTTGGGCAATAAAAAGTAATGCTAGTAAAATTAGTTTTTTCATAAGTGGAATTAATTGTTGGAATGCCCTTGTGCACTATACGCTTACTACAGCTTAAGTGTTAGTTGTTATTATGTATGATTAAATGAGCTGTTTATTTTTAATCTAACAACAAATCATCAGCTTCTAAGCTCAGTGCTTTTACTTCTTGCACCGCGCTGCCAGCAATGCCTCTGATAGCGCCATACATATCAATGGTATTTTGTGTTACTTTTTCAATTTGTTTTTCGCGTTGTTTCCATATTCTGCTCATGGCATTTTTCTCTTTTTCTAAATCTATGCGCATGGTTGTAAATCCTTCAACAATGGCTTCAACCTGCAATCTAAAGGCATTACTGGTTAAATAATCATACAACATGTGCATCTTATCTCCTTTATTTTCTTGCGATGACAAAGCATTGCTTAACTGAATAATAGATTCGCGGAGCACACTACTCAATCCTTTAAACTCTTCAAAAGTACAAATCCAAATGCCCTCTTTTAAGCCCATACGTTCCATGCCTGCTGGCATAGCTTCGGTAACCAACACGCCAATATTGGCATTTCTTTCGCGTATATCGGTCTTAAATTTTTCTAACCAAGTGGCCGAAAAGTCTTTGGTACGCTTGCTTTCATAATAAATGGTGCCACAGTTTTGTTGATTACGCGTATTTACAATTTGTAAACAGTCGCCACCGCGTGCTCCTTTTTTTATCTCATCTATGGTGTCTAAAGGAAACTTTGTGCGCAACCACTCTTCAATGGCCAATTCTTGCACTTCGCCTTGCAATTGCATAGAGCCTTGCTCCTGCTTGCGTTTCATTTCTTCTGTGAGGCGTTTTTGATCTTCTAATTGCTTCATCAACTCTTTAAAGCGCAATTCATTTTTATCTTCTTCTGACTTTCTAATTTTTTCTTTTTCTTCATTAATTTGAACGTTCAAACGCTTAGCTGCATCAGCCTCTACTTGCGTTTTAATTTCATCTTTTTCGCGCTTTAATTTTTCAATTTCGGCTCTTGTTTTGTTTAAATCTTGCAATTGAACACTTTTGTCTTTAAGCTCTTGTTGCAACAAATCAAGCTGCTCTTTTTGTTCTTCACCTAATTTATTTTTTATCATAACCTCAAGCGATTTACGTTCTTCTTTTAATTTACTTTCGAGACGTTCAGTAAAAAGCTCATTTTCTTTCAATTTCTTTTTTTCAAATTCTTCTTTTTCTTTGGTAAATAGCGCTTGTTGTGCATCGTACTTCTTTTTTTCCTCTGCTAATGCCGATTGATATTTCACTTTAATTTGTTCTTCAACCTGATGTGCCAAAATATCTTGAACATCAATATTAGTTCCACAGTTAGGGCATTTTACTTGGGTTGTATTTTGCATGCTTAATGTTGTAAGTTAGATTTTAATGAATGCTCAAAAATAGGCAATTATATTTGCTATAAAAAAGGTAATACCGATTACACTTTCAATTTAGTCCAATTGCGGCCAAGCCTTATTGTACTAGTTTCAAGTTGTATCGGCATTAACCATTGTAAATTTATTAAGCAGCTTTGGGCTATTTAATAAATACAATTGGTATAAAATACCTCATATGAATAGAAAAATTAATTTATTATTATGAATCATGATGCCAAACGATTTTACAACTGCACATAATTTAGATTAAAATAATCATTAAGGTTTTGGCACATTTCAGAAAAACTTAATCCTCAATTTGCTTAACCGTTTTTACACCAGTATAATAAAATTAAAATTATTTCTTAAACATCGCACACCTACTAATTGATATTCGGTTCCAGCTCATTTTGCTATTAAATTAGGTAGTTCTAATTGGCTTTAGTGGCAGCAAAACTTACTTTTTTTACGAAAAAAAAGTAAGCAAAAAATTCGTGGAATCGATAAAACAAGGCAATTGGCATCAAAGCACTAGTGCGCTGAGATGCCACCGCAGCTCATTGTTCGCATTTGATAAATATACTGCTACATGTATTAGTTTTACAGACCATGCTCTGCAATGACTGCTATTGCTACGTTTTATCGACACGTTTCAATTGAATCATTTAAGGTAAATTGAAAGAATAAAATTGATACTGATTTGATAAAGGTTAAACATTAAAAGATTCCCACATAATGTTGTAAGTTAAATTTTAATGAATACTCAAAAATAAGCAATTATATTTGCTATAAAAAGGTAATACCTCATATGAATAGAAAAATCAATTTATTATTATGAATCATGATGCCAAGCGATTTTACAACTGCACATAATTTAGATTAAAATAATCATTAAGGTTTTGGCACATTTCAGAAAAACTTAATCACCAAAACTATAACCATGCTTATCAAGCATTACTGCATCAATGTTTTCAATCAAATAATAATCATCACCAATCCATTCAACTTTCAAATTTGCTGTGTCGGGGAGCCATTCTTTAAATGAAAATTTTGCCCCCAACAAATCAATCTTTTTGTTTTTTAAATAATAGTTATTTATTTCTTGAACCTGGCTGTTATGTCTATCCTTACTGATCCTCCATCTTGTTAACACTTTATCATCTCCATAATAATTCAATAACCACATTAATGCAATATCATTGCATAAGAAGTATTTTTTATCAGCTGTTTTTAAGTCAGCAATTAAGTTAAGTAATTGTTGTTCTTTTTCGTTTTTTTGTTTCAAAAAGTAATCTGAATAGATATCCATTTTTGCAATATCATTTCCTGCTCTGTATCCAAAAAAAGCTATAACTATAACAACAATTGAAAAAACATACTTCAATTGCGGCCAGTTAATTTCTTTAATTACTACCACAGTTAAAGCTATAAAAGCCACGCTAAAAGGAAGCCAGTACCTAAAATGAAACACCCCTTTAAAAGCAAATAATGGTAAAAAAAACAGCATCAAAACAATGAATAACCAAAGCAATACCTCCGAAAATAATTTCTTCTTAAATAGCAAATACAAGGAGATAGCTATGATAATAAGATGCAAAGCAAACAGCAACTTGATGGCAACTAAAGTACCATATTTAAGATTATAAGCATAGCCAAAATAAAAATGCCCACTTAAGAACAACATAAAATTTTTATACCAAGTTCCTGCATCAACAGGCAAATGAAATTGGGTGGTTGGCTTATACCATAATGCTGTTGAATTTTGTGCAAGCATATAAAAAACCAGCATTGTAGCTCCAACTACTGCAGTTGCATAAAGTAATTTCTTAATGCCAAGCTGCTTTTGATAATAAAAAAACAAAGGTGCAAAAGCCAAAAACCAAAGAGAATGAAAATGATATAACAAACCCATTAAAAAAGCATTGCATAAGTAATAGTACTTTTTTGAAGTATTTTTTTGCCAACTATACAATAAATAAAACCCAATTAACAATGCGCTTAAATATCCACCTCTGGCTTTCATAGCCCACAATAGCCATGTTGGCTCAGCACAAAATACTAAGGTGATTAAAAAAGCCATCAATAAGCCCAAGTTGTTTTTAATCCACAAAAAAAGAAACGTAATTGCTAACAAATACAACAGCAGCATTGGCAATTTGATGGCAAGAGCAGTTAGTCCAAATAACTTTATTCCAGAGGCCACAAGTAAAACTTCAATGGTTGAAAAACCGTAATGTTGACCGTAAAAAAAGACAGGAAAATGCTGCCCTTTCAAAAAATGATTGGCCATCATACCAATTACACATTCATCTTGATCGGGCAATAAATTATTGGAAAGAAATTGAGGCATTCGAATAAGAATAACATAAGCAAAAATAACAAGCAGTAATAAAACTGTTTGGCTTGTTTTGCCTGTTGCTATGCCACTACTATTTTTAAATAAAACTGTTTTATTCACATGCCAATATTTAATTTCGAAGGCAATTTATTATTAATTAGCGAAAATGAGCTTAAAAGGATCATTTACAAATCTTTTGTGCAATTATAATTGAAAAATTAATTTACTATTTTACCAAAAGTTTATTCACTTGTGCGCCTGCCTTCACAATATAAACACCCCTTTTTAATACACTAATATCAATAGTATTTTGTGTTTTAGAAGTAAATAAACTGATCACTTTTTGCCCTTGCAAATTGAAAATATCGATTGCGCTTACAGCAACATTATCATTAAAATTAATATTTATTTGATGCTCCGCTGGGTTCGGAAAAACTTTAAATAAGTCGTTATTCTCATTCAAAATAGTTACATCAAAAGTTGTATTAGTGCTTGCAATTGTTTTAGCAAACCAAATATTTAAAGAGCCACTGCGTGTGTCTCCCCATACAGTATATAAGGTATCGCCACTATAAACAGCACTTAAAAAATCATTTCCGTTTTCTGCAATTATAGAATCAAAAGGGATGAACTGACTCGACATTTTTTGATTGGCCGAAAATGTTTGTCCATTATCATCACTCAAAGCATAATAAAAATCGTAACCTACATTCCAAAAGCCATTTGTATTATCATTTCGTCTATCGCGCCATACTGTTGCAATACTTCCTAATTGATTGTAAGCTGCCCACACCATATCTTGCGCTTTCCCATTGCTTATTGCATCATCATTAACGCGCACAGGGCTATTCCATGTTTGACCTTCATCTAAACTATTGATTGCAATTATATCTGCATCACCATTTTGATAAGTTGGCAAGGCAAAAAATAATTTATTTGCATCATTTGGGTGCGCTATTAATAAATAGGCATTTTTTAAATTTGTATCAACAGCAGCAGGAATTGTTGCATACACAAGGTTATAATTAAAGCTTTGCCCTTGATTATTTGATTTTGCTAAATAATAACTTGGCAATACGTTTTGAGCAGCCACATAACTGGGATAGATTGCACAAAATTTACCATTGGCTGTTGTTACAGGAGCTGCCATAGGCGCCGCAATAGCATTTCCTGTAAGATAGCCTGCGCCATCAATAAAACCTATCGAAGACCATGTATGCCCGCTGTCAGCAGAAACTTTGTAGTAAGGACGGTTTGGTGGAGCGATCCATGGTGCTGGTTTGGTGGTAACATAGAGCGTTCCTGCGTTTGCGGTGGCTGATTTATCTATCACTAACCAAGGCCTGTCGATAGGACGTTTATTAGCAATATCATACATATCAAATGCTTTGCTTGGTGTATCCCAATTTAAACCACCATCATTAGACCTTGCCACATAAATGCCGCCACTATCAGGATTTTGCTTATAATCAATGTAGGCCAAATACAAAAAACCATTTTGATCAAAAGCCATACTCACATCTGCTGAACCATAAGCATTGCCAAAATGTGGTAATGTATTGGCAGTGCTCCATGTATTTCCGCCATTAAAGCTGGCTCTTGTTTTAATGGCAATTCTAAAAAGTCCATTGCTAAATTTTAAGCCCATCCAAGCCGTTACTAAATTTTGATTGTTGATTGGGTTCATAGCCAAATAAGGCTCGCCATCAAAGAGCAAACCGTTGCTAATATTTGAATTTGTTGGTTGGGCATAAATTGCTCTCGAAATAATGGAGCACATAATTATCAATACAATTTTATTTAGTGGCATAAGTTTTTAAAATGTAAGTGCGTTTAAATTATTTTATTTTTTATTGAAGTTGATGATTGATTAAAATTCATTGTTATGACCTTAAAAAGCCTTATTATTTCTACTCTTTACAATATATATGCTTCATTTTAACTCTTAGAAAATTCATTTTAAAATGCTAGCACTTTTTTTATACAAAGCTAAAAAAACAAGAGAAGCACTTTATAAAAATACAATATTTAATTTTAATCTATGATTGTATTTTCTGAAAAAAAATGTGACTCAGCATTTAACTTTCTATTGTTTTATTCTTGAGAAACTTTATTATTTTTACAATTTTGACAATAATCAAAAACATACAAGTACTTTTTATAGTAACTAATTCCAAGACTTCTTTGATTTTTTGGCAACTAATTTAAGCACAACACACCATAGTAAGGTGTTTACAAATGAATATGAAGTAAATGCTATGCTTGATTTGGTTAAGCATATTTTTAAACTAATTAAAATAGAAATTCAATGAGCAACATTAAATTATTTGATAGCAAACAAGTGCGAACTCACTGGGATGAAAAAACGGAAACATGGTATTTTGCCATTATCGATGTAATAGAAATACTTACAGGAAGCAGCATTCCTAAACGCTACTGGAGTGATCTGAAGAGGAAATTGACAAAAGAAGGAAGTCAGTTGTACGAAAAAATCGTACAACTGAAATTTGAAGCAGCAGATGGTAAAAAGTATATTACTGATTGCTTAGATACACCTAGTTTATTGCGACTTATCCAATCCATTCCTTCACCAAAAGCTGAGTCATTTAAACAATGGTTAGCTAAAGTTGGCTATGAAAGAATGCAAGAAATAGCAGACCCAGAACAAAGTATAGAAAGAGCCAGAGAAAATTGGCAAAAACTTGGTAGAAGTGAAAAATGGATTCAGCAGCGAATGACAGGGCAGGAAATGCTTTGCATTCAGCAACACCAAAACATTTTTTTTTAAAGTTGCTAAACCCGAAATAAATTAACTGATTATTGGAAAGAAAGTGGCGTTCAGAAAGGCGACGAGTTTGCATTCCTAACCAATATTATCCATCAAGAGTGGACTGGCTTAACGGTGAATAAGCACAAAGATTTAAAAGGCCTGAAATCTCAAAATCTACGTGACCACATGAGTGAAGCTGAATTGATTTTTACAGCATTGGCAGAACTTTCAACACGCCAAATTGCAGAAACAGAAAAAGCAAAAGGACTTCAACAAAATGCCATTGCGGGCAAAAAAGGTGGTAAAATTGCTAAAGATGCAAGATTGGCATTAGAACAAAAAACCGGAAAAAATGTGATAACAAATGAAAGCTTCTTACCACCATCAAAAGGCAAGAAAAAGTTAGATAAATAAACCCCCGTAAAAGCAAAGCTGTGCTTGGCTTTCTTTAATTTAGCAAGTTTCACTTGCGTGGAAATGGTTTGAGTGCTATTTTTGAATTGCAAGTTTTTAAATAATAAACAAGGAATAATAAATTTAGAATGTTGAAGTAATACCCCGGCAA
>CAMBZU010000039.1 GCA_945872355.1 Chitinophaga pinensis | reverse complement strand
TTTTAATAATTTTAAATGATTGTATCTGTTGATTGCGTTGATCATAAATATTCAAGAAATAAGCAGCTATAGCCAATTGTTGCGTATTTATATTGGTTTGCGCAGCATTGATAGTGCCGTTCAATACGGCCTTTCCTTGCGCATCATACATCACATAAGTATATGATGCTTGTTTGTAATTACCAATGTTCAATACTAGCATATCGGCAGTTGGATTGGGCCAAGCAGCTATGCTCACGTTTTGTAAATTTGAGATGCCCACAGGAAAGATTTCATAGGCATGCTGCACGCCCTGCGCAACACTGCCCGTAGCACCTGTGTTAGTTGTATATACAACCTGACCAATGCTGTATGAGGCACTACCTCCGCTACCTGCGGCATTTCCTCCAGCTGAATTAACCGACTCCTGGGCATGTAAAGCACTGCCGAAAGTAGTGATGATGGCTGTTAGCAAATGCGGTAAACGCATGTGCACAAAAGCCTTGCTTTGTTTTAACGAGAACATGATGTGAATTTTAAACTCGTGTAAACATACAAAACTTTTAACGAAACAGCCAAACATTATTAAGTAACCTATTAATTCATAATTTACTTTTATTGTGTTTAACCCAATAAACCTACCTTGGGATAGGATTCCCTTGTACCAAGTACCAATCAACCCAAGCATCCATTTGTTTCACCGAGTTAGGTCTTAAGAGTATCTTTATTTTTTCATCCAACAAAAACATGGTGGGCGTGCCAAAAACATAATAATCTTTAACGATTTGACCTCCCCATTTTTTTAAAATAGCTGGTTGAAATAAAGGCAAATTCTTTTGTAAAACAATTATATGCCGATATGCTTTCATTCAATAATATTAGCAACGGCTTTAACTTTATCATTTGCAAATCATATTTTGTATAAACATTCTTAACTTTTATAAAAAAAACAAACAAGCTATAATTTTAAGCCAACGAAGCGTTAATCAGCTAATTTTTCAAATCTGTTAAGAATTATCAAATTAAAATGAAATAAAATGGCATTTTGGTGTAGTAAACATCTCCAAAGTATTGCTATTACTGAGACAGCAAAGACACACTCATATTTAAACGCTGCTGGATTTTTTTGCTCTTTTTGGGCTACGGTTCCAAAACGAGGGCTGCGTTTTTTAAATCGTTTAAAAGGGGCCTATTTGTGTTTAATGATGTACATTTGACTGCTATAGGTGCCAAAATTATTGGCTGCGTGTAAATTTGAGCGCAATCCTTGCCAAATTCCCGATAGCATATTACCACCTTTGTACTTCTCGCTTAAAATAGAAACATAAAAAGCATCGAGTTTCATTGGCAGGATTTTTTCTATTTCAAACAAATTATTTTCAAATAGTTTTTTAATGTCTTTGGGTGTAAAATGATACAAATGGCGAGGCACATCATAGGCGCCCCAAAATGCTTGGTAATGCGCTGCATCTTTTGAAGCGCAGTTAGGAACAGCCACAATTAAACGACCACCTGGTTGTAATAATTTTTTTAACTGCTGCAATCTTTTATCCAGTTCATGCACATGCTCTAACACATGCCACATGGTAATGATATCATATTTGTTTATATTTTCTTGATTAAGAAATGCTTCTTCGTGAATGTTTTCTCCACAAGTTTCAATGGCTAATTTTCTTGCTGCAGGATCTGGTTCTACCCCTGTTACCTTCCAATTATCGTTTTTAACTACTTGTAAAAAATTGCCAGTACCGCATCCAATATCTAACAAGCTACCTTTTTTTGATAGGCTATTTACAAGTTTTAATTTTTGCTTTAAAGTAAACTTTCTTGCAAAATGATATAGTTTATTAACCAAACCTGTTTGGGTTCCTGTGTGTGAAATATAATTCTCTACTTGATAGTACCTGCCAATTTCATCTTGCTTAGGACGGGGGTTTGTAAACACAAATTTGCAAGCATTGCAAGTAACCAAGTTAAAACTTTCTTTACTGGCTGTGTAGTCTTTGCAGGTTAAAAAGTCTGAAAATGCGTTGTTTTTGCAAACCGGACATGCTGTTAGTTTCTCCATATTTTATGATGTTCCACGTGGAACCTTGAAGTTTTTATTTATTAAAAATCAAATTAATCTATCATTACTCGAGTAAAAAGCTGTGTTTTAGAACAACAATTGCAACGCTAGCAATTCCAATAACTTGTATTAAACTATATTAAATGCTGAAAATATGAAGGAAATCAAGCTCCTAAATATATTGTTTCACGTGGAACAATGACACTATCTTCCCAAATAAACCATTAATATTGATATGTCCGAAGGTGTTATTCCACTTATTCGAGCTGCTTGCCCAATAGTTTTTGGTCTTACCTTATTCAACTTTTCTCTAGCCTCTGTACCTAAAGAAGTCAATCTTGCATAATCAAAGTCATCATGCAACACTAGAGACTCTAATCGATCTTGCTTTTCAACCTGTTCTTTTTCCTTTTGAATATAACCTTCGTATTTCACTAAAATTTCTGCCTGCTCAAGTTCTTCAGCATCATAAGCCATTAATGAATGTTGGATCCTTTCAATATTGTTTTTAAAAAGCATCAAATCAATGTTAGGCCTCGATAAAATACCAAACATTTTTACTTTTTGACTGATACTTGCGCTTTCTCTCGCATTCAATAAATCATTTATTTCATCGGGTGCAATACTTTCGTTTTTAATAAAGGAAACCACCTCATTAACATGCTTCACCTTTTGTTCAACCCTATCCATTCTGTCTTTTCCTGCCAAACCTATTTTAAAACCTAATGGTGTTAAACGGGTATCTGCATTATCTTGCCTTAATAAAATTCTGTACTCTGCACGCGATGTAAACATACGATAAGGCTCATCGGTGCCCTTGGTTACCAAATCGTCTATTAAAACGCCAATATAGGCATCTGAGCGATCTAATATAAAAGGTTCTTGTGCTGTTAACTTTAAATGCGCATTAATTCCTGCCATTAAACCTTGACAAGCAGCTTCTTCATAGCCGGTAGTTCCATTGATCTGTCCTGCGAAATATAAACCTGCTATTAGCTTTGTTTCTAAACTTAGTTTTAACTGCGTTGGCGGAAAATAATCATACTCGATCGCATACCCGGGTCTAAACATCTTTGCATGTTCAAATCCAGGAATATTCACCAAGGCCTTTTGTTGCACCTCTTCGGGTAAAGAACTGCTAAATCCATTCAAGTATATTTCCACTGTTTTCCAACCCTCTGGCTCCACAAATAATTGGTGACGGTCTCTTTCGGCAAAACGCGTTACTTTATCTTCAATTGAAGGGCAATATCTTGGACCACTGCCTGAGATGCGACCTTGATACATAGGCGACTTATCAAACCCTGTTCTTAAAATATCATGCACAATTGCGTTGGTGTAGGTAACATAACAAGGCAGCTGATGTGTTAGTGCTTTGGTATTACTAAATGAAAACTTAGCAGGATTTTCATCGCCTCCTTGCACTTCCATTTTTGAATAATCTAAACTTCTGCCATCAATGCGTGGAGGTGTTCCCGTTTTCATTCTTCCGGCTTCAAAACCTAAAGCAATCAACTGCTCGGTAATACCATGCGATGCTTTTTCACCTGTTCTTCCGCCGCCAAATTGTTTTTCACCAATATGTATAATTCCGTTTAAAAAGGTACCACTTGTAATAATTACAGCACTTGCTTTAATGCTAATTCCCATACCAGTAACAACGCCCGCTACTTTATTATTTTCGATAATCAGCGCACTTACATTGTCTTGCCAAAAATCAACATTAGGGGTTTGCTCTATCATTAAACGCCACTCTTCGGCAAAACGTGCTCTATCGTTTTGGGTCCTTGGGCTCCACATGGCCGCTCCTTTTGACTTGTTCAACATTCTAAACTGAATAGCCGAATTGTCCGAAACAATGCCACTATAGCCGCCTAAAGCATCAATTTCGCGCACGATTTGACCTTTTGCAATTCCACCCATGGCTGGATTACAGCTCATTTGCGCAATGGTTTGCATATTCATAGTAACCAACAACACCTTAGAGCCCATGTTGGCTGCTGCCGCTGCTGCTTCACATCCAGCATGGCCTGCACCTACAACAATAACATCATATTTATTAAACATGGTGCAAAGGTAAAAGAAATACTTTTTGAAATGTATAATGAAAAAATGCTTGTGTAAAGTGATTCATTAGGGTTCTAAAGATACTTTTTCATCACCCGTTTTATAATTCATTAAGGTAATTATAAATTGAAACATTTCATCCGAAGCCCTCATACTTCCTGCCCTTTCGGCTACTTCTCTTGGCGGATGAAAAGGATTGTTTTTATTTTGAATGGTATTGTCGAAAACACCTTCAACAATAATAGTGCTGCCTGCTGGAATCTTTACCATTTTTTTAAAAGTGTAAAAATATTGCCAATTGAAATTCCACTTTCTAATTCTAATTAAAGGAATAGTATCTCCTGCACTTGTAATAGCATAAGCCCAAAAAGATTTTCCTAATTTATGCATGTGTGGATTAATTGTTAGCAAGCTAATATCCTTATTTATTTTTGCTTTGGTAATGAACTTTTTTATCTCATTGGGAGGAATAACCAAAGGTGGTTCAATATCGGTAACGCCCAAGGTACCCATTTGTAATTCACGTGTAATTCTACCTGGCATTTTCTTAGCAAAAAACACATTAATTCTGCTTACATCAAATGTATCTCTTGTGGATGGGCCGTAATGAATATCTTTAAATAAAAAAGCACCTTTTTTCTTCAATCTATAGCCCGATAAACCTTCAGGATAAACGGTTGGTAACACACCTGGTAAATAGTTAACAGCACTTTGCGTTAGGACAGGATAGCTTCCGTCATCATTTGCCACATCTAATTCTTTATAGACTCTTTCGGCTTCTGTTGATGCTGAATTAAGGATATACTTGCCTGAATAAATATCACTTCTTTTACCCTCATCATACTGAATTATATGTCCATTTACATGGTGAACCGCCTTTTTATTTCCTGGCACAAATTCAACTGCGCTTACAATTGTATCCTTTTCTAATTCGAAAGGAAATTTCATAAGGTAAAATTGATCAATATAATTACCTTTTATAAACACAGTGTCTTTATAGGTTAAAACCATGTCGGGCTTACCTAAAAAGGATTTGTATTTGTATTCAGGAGCTTTGGGCGCCTTGGCTAAATCGCCAGGTTCACAACCTGTTTTTACCCAATCCTGAATAAGATTAATTTGATTTTGAGACAATAAGGTTTCACCAACAAAATGCGTGTAATTAGGGTCAGCAGGCCAAGGAGGCATCATTCTGTTGACGGTAACAAAGGCAATTGTTTTTGCACGTTTTTTTATGTTTTCAAAATTGGTTAATGAGAAAGGTGCAATGCCATTGGGGTTGTGGCATTTGGTACAATTTTCATAAACAATGGGAGCAATATCTTTTTCGAAAGTAGGCACTTGTTTTTTAAAACATGCTGCGCATACTCCACAAATGAAAATTAATATATATATGCTTAAATTAAAACTACCTTTCATTGGCTTCAAATGTATTTAAAAGTAAATGAAATACATGTTATAAATACAAAAAAAATCCCTGTTTAACTTTCGAAAAACAGGGAGTTAAAAAAAAGATTTTGTATTAGTCAACTAATAACTTCGTTGTTTGAATAGCTTGATTGCTTTGTACTTTAATGATGTACATTCCTTTATTAAATTCACTTGTGTTAATTACACATTTGTTTGTGCTATTGTTGCAAGTGAAAATTACTTTTCCTGCAAGGTCAAAAACCTCTACTTGCTTAAGGGCGTTGTCGGCAGAAACAGTTACCAAACCATTTGAAGGATTTGGATAAACGGAAAATTGATTCGCTGTTTCGTTGTTTTTAACGCCTAAAGCTTCCCAGTTTCCAATTTGCAATTGACGCATAATTCGTGGGCAGAAATAATTGATTACAGTATCAACATATGTTTTACCTTTGACAGCCGACATACCAGGGTTACTTAAAACATTTGAGCCATTAATTGTTGCAGCATCGTAAGTTCCTCCAGTAACCGCATTTGTAGCAGCAACAGTAGCAGTTAATACATTAATATCCCACCAATCCCAAGGAGAACCTTCATTGGCAAAGCGATTGATAGCAGTGCGATCTGCAAGGTTAATTGGAAACAAACCGTCAGGATAATTTACACTAACTGTTCCGCCGGTGTTTAATAATTCGTATGCATACGTTTGGTTATACATGCTTCTTGCTCTTGCAGTGTATGGGTCGCCAATAAAAGAAACATTGTTATAAGCATTGTTTATACCTTTTGCATTTGCATTTTGAATAAAAATATTAGCGCCTTGCACATCCACAACATCGCCTTGGGTTGTAGGAACAACAACAATACCTGAGTTGAATGGAGCAAAAGGATCGCGAATACAATGTACAGAAGCACAAGCAGGTTCGCCAGCATTTATCCAAGAAGTATCAGCAAGTGCGCCACCAACATTCATAACCATATTTACTGCATTTGAATAACCAGCATGTTCATAGGTGTTAAATGCTGCATTACCGCCTGTACCATCAATATTTCCTAACAAAGCAGGTAAGATGTAAGATTGGCCTTGAACAAATAAAGGAGCGGCATCTAACTGACAAACAAATTTTGGCAATTCCATTTCAGCTTGTTTATCTAAATAAGCTAAACCAAGAGCAATGTAACCACCTGTTCCGTGTCCGTAAACAGCAATTTTAGTATCATCAATTTTATACGGATTACTGTTTGTTGCAACTTCTTTGCGCATAAAACGTGTTGCAGTTTTTACATCAAGCACCGCACGAAACACTGCTTGTAACAATGTTCCTCTTCTAACCTCTTCATCTGTTGAAGCAGGATTCCATCCTAAGCGATAAGTCATGGCAGCAACAACATACCCTCTTTTAGCAAATTCCATACAGGCTTGTACAATTGAAGAATCTTTGCGTGAACCCGTTGGGGCACCATTAATAATTGGCGGTAAAAAGTTACCGGTGTGTAATACTAAAACCAGTGGCCTATTTTGAACTGCGTCTATTGACTGATTAGGTTGGTAAACATCCATTTTTAATGCTTGTGCATATGGCGCTCCACCGGTTAAAGAAATAGCCTGATTGGTACCATAAGTAATATCGGGCGTAATAGTAATTTGAGCATTGGTAAAAATTGGGTCATCGTAGCGACTTTGAGCCGTTGCTGTGAAGCTAGTACCAATTGCTATGATCGCAAAAATACTTAGTAATTGTTTTTTCATATTGTTTCGTTTAAGTAATTATTAGTGTAAAATTAGGGTATTATTTTCTATCCCATTCAAATAATATTGAAAAATAAGCTAAGCGGCCTATGGCAGGCCCTCCAAAAACTTGATATGGTTTATTTTCAAAGGCATCATAAATTCTATTTACAAAATTAGGTTCGTTGTGATTAAACAGTTGTGAAATTCCCATTAAATTGGAAGCACCAAGTTTAAAAGTTGTTTTTAATTTAGGAATCCTAATGTTGATTTGCGCATCAACCATATCATAAGTTGGTAAATCGCCAGTAAATTGTGGAGAACCAGTAAAGGTATAACCTTGTACCCATTTATAATTAACATTAAAACCCCAGTTTTTAATAGCAAAGTTTGGCAATCCTTTAAACAATTTTCCAATATTGAAATTTGATTTTAAATCTCTTGCACTTACACCAATATTAAATTTATTAGCAGGCGTATTGAAGGCTGGAATAATTTGATCATCTTCTCCAGAAAGGTTTAGTACATTCCAAGAATAATTTGTGTTTAAGGCCATTTTTGAAGTAAAATAATAATTAGCACCAATACTTAAACCTTGGGAGGTAATTAAACCCTGTGCATTTGCCGCAACACGATAAACTTGGGTGCCTGGGCCAACCCTCACAAAAGGAGCTGTTTTTAAATCTACGCCTACTTTATAACCAATAAAATCTTTGTAAAAACTGTAATAGTAGCTAGCATCGATGTATATTTTATTCCACAATGTGGCCCTGTAACCAAGTTCTATGGTTTCTACTTTTTCGGGTCTAATGGCATCAACATTAAATCTTTTTAAAAGGGTTGAATCTTGTTGTGGCTTATCTATATATGCGCGCAGCGACTCCACCGAAACTAAATTATTTACACCATTTAGGTTCCCTAATAAAATAGCTCTGCCCACATTGTAATATAAATATTGATCTGCAAGCGTTGGGTTTCTTAATGCCGAAGAAAAAGAAAGCCTGGCTGTATGATTTTTAACTGGATTGTAAACCAATGATAGTGCTGGAGATATAATGTAATTAAAGTTGATGTTTTTATCCATTCTAACGGTAGCTGTAATTCTAATTTTATTATTAAAAAGCTTTTTTTCCAAACCTAGATAAGTGCCAAATTCAAAATTGGTAATTTTTCTGAAAGCTGCGCTATCATTAATTAATTTACCTGGTAAAGTATCGTTTCTATTGATCAATGTATCGCTAAAAATTGTGCCTTTTGATTCGGGTAAAAACCAACGGGCATTCGCTCCAATAGTAATATCTAACCATTTTGGAGTAAATTTATATTCACCAGCCACATGATAAAGTTTAGATCTATCGAAAAACTTAGAGCCACCTTCGTTAAATCTTTTACTGGTGATATTATTGTACAAAGAATCAAATTGTGTTGAACCAACTGTATATTCCGCATTTGGATATGATGTAGTTGATTGATTTGCATAGGTGCGCGCCGCATCATGAAAAGCGCCAATTAATTCAGGATACTGACTCATTAAAAGGTTAGCTCTTGCTGTATCATACAACTGTCCTACACCAGGAGGCTGAGGAAAATTGGGAATTGCTCTAATGTTTTTACGCACATTGCTGGCCCAATATTGTTGATAACGTTTAATCCAATCGATATCTGGTTTACTAAGTGTGCTCATTTTAAATGCAGTTTGCACAATGTCGTATGAATCGCCTGCGTCTTCGCCTGTAGTATAAGCCCTTATAAAAAATTTATTTTCTTGTTTTATTTCAAATCGAGCCTGATAAAATTGAATATTTTTTAAAGCATATCTATTATCACCCTGATAAATGGTGCTTCCCTTGCTGTAATTTCCTGCTACTAAAACTTCAATATTATCAGTGAGTTTATAATGTAAAGAAGCTTGAGTTTTAATGTTTTCAGTTTTATAATTTGCAAGATCTTCTTCTTTATATCCACTTCTATAAATTACGCCTAAACCTGGGAAGTTTATTTGATTACCGTAACTAGTGTAGTTGTTACCACCACCTAATGCTTCGTCGCCATAAATATTTACCGCGTCATATCCGCGTGGATTATTACTTCCATTTTTAGAGTCGATGGTTGGCGTATAATTGGTTGCTTCCCAATCATTGGCCTTCATAGAAAAGAAGTTAAATTTATATGCAAATTTATCTTTACCGGCTTTGTTTTTTATCACATGGGCCCAACGTACCGCATATTCGTTTAAATTTCTTTCACCAACTTTTACCGATGCACTTAAGCCAGGGAATTGCCAAGGGCTTTTTGTAGTCATGTTAATTACGCCATTAAATGCATTGGGGCCATAAAATGCTGAACTTGCACCTGCAACAATATCCACACGCATTACATCAAGATCTGAGCTTCCTAAAAAATTACCAAGCGAAAAATTTAAACCTGGAGATTGATTGTCAACACCATCGATTAACTGCAATGATCTTACTGGCGATGTGCTATTGAAACCTCTCGTATTAATTACTTTAAAACCCAAACTTGCAGCTGTAATATCAACACCTTTTAAATTGGCCAATCCTTCATAAAAATTACCACCAGCCACCTCTTTAATGGCAATTAAATCCATGGCTTCAACAGTAAGGGCTGCTTGTTTTTGTTTTTCACTAATTCTAATATCACTAATTTCAATTGCCTTAAGCGCAACTTCATTTGATGATAGCTTTATTTTAAGTTTTTGAGAGGGTTCATTTACAATCAATTCCTTAGTATTGTAGCCTAAAGAAGTGATTACAATTGTTAGTGGAAAATTTTGTTTAGTTTCTATTTTAAAATCTCCATTAATATCAGCAGCGCTTGCTTGGTTGGTAGCTTTTATAAGCACTGTTGCGCCAATTAATGGTTCAGCATTTAGCTCATCCTTAATATTTCCACTTATAATACTTTGCGCATTAACTGAGAAGCAGGAAATTAAAAATAAAAATAATGTAACTTGCCAATACCACATACATAAAGATAATTTCATCAATTCTTACTTATAAAAAAAATAAATTTAAAGTAGCACTCACCAATAAAAATTGCGAAATGATTCATTTATTAATTGCCAAAATCTTTTCTTTCGCGCCATAATTGATTAAAGGATTTGTGAGCTACAGTTGGCATTTCTCTTTTATTTCCCCATGCTTTTCTTAGCATTTGCTTAAACATAAATCCTTTTACTTTTGCACCTCCTTTATCCATGTTACTGCGCTTCATTACTGCATTTTTCCAAAAATAAATAGTAAGGTTTTCGGTTTTACTTACACACTTATTTTTTACAGCATTTCTTCTGCTATAAGCTAAAAATGCTGATATATTAATATTCATAGGGCACACATCATTGCATTTTGAACAAAGTGTTGAAGCAAAAGCAAGGTGCGTAAGATTTGAATTATTTTCAATATGGTGACTCACAAGTGCACCGTATGGGCCTGTATAAACAGTTCCATAGGCTTTTTCACCTGAAAATAAGGCAACTGGGCATGAGCGTGAACATGCATTGCAATGAATGCAATTTAATACAGAACGTTGTTCATGATCTGCAAGAATTTGAGAACGACCATTATCCAAAATAATTACATACAAATCTTCTTTTAAAGCATCATCTTCATTTAATTTATTTCCATTGTAAATGCTAATATTTGCATGAGTTGGTTCACCGTATTTATTAGTGCTTTGCAAAGCTGCAATTAGCTCTAAATCATTATAACTTTGAATAACTGCATCTATGCCGCAAACAAAAATTTGAACAGCAGCATTTCCTTGAATTTGTTTTGCTTTTGTTTCATGATTTAAACAAATAATACTGCTGCTATCGGCCACTAAAAAATCGGCTTTTGTTAGGGCAATAAAATTACTTTTAACATCAGCTGTTTTACTAATATTAAGTGCAGCAGATTCAGCATCTTTATCTAATTCTTTGATAATTTGAGCATCATCAAAATAAACAGGTAAAGCATAACTTTTACTTAAAGCTGCAATTTCATTCATTGCATTAGCTGCATCGGTTGCCCAAATTACTTTAATCTTTGTATTATTTAGGTCAAACTCAAAGTTAGCCAGTAGCTTATCTGTATTTTCTAAAGCTTTATTTTTTATGTAAGAAGATCTTTGTAAAGCCAAATCATATTTATCAAAAAAAGTTTTAGCTAAATCAACTTGCCTATTAAGTTTAGCATTAATAGCAGCTTGTTTTTTAATATTTTCAGGATCTATTAAATATTGATCTACCTTATTTATAAATTCTTGTTTTTCCATATCTGTGCTATTTTTTAACAAGGAATTTTTTGTGTACGATTTGCATGTCTGCCACCTTCAAAATCAGTATTTAAAAAAGTTTCTACTATTTCTATTATCAATGTTTCACTTAAAAATCGACCTGGTATTGCAAGCACATTCGCATCATTATGCTTTTTACTTAAACTTGCTATTTCAACACTCCAACATAAAGCAGATCTTATTCCTTGGTGTTTATTAGCAGTTATATTCATACCCTGCCCACTTCCACAAATTAATATACCTAAATCAAATTCTTTATTTTCAACAGCCAATGCTACTGGATGAGCAAAATTTGGATAATCAACACTTTGATCATTATAAGTACCGAAATCATGAAATTCAATTTTATTATCTTTGAGATAAGTAATAATTTTTTCTTTGGCTTCAAAACCAGCATGATCTGCTCCTACAGCAATTTTCATAAAACTAAGAGTAAAATTAATAATGTGTTTGTACAAAGTTAATTGGCTTCATATTACTAAACATGAACATTTAAAAATAGTATTAACAAATAACTATTTAAAATTATTGCTACTAAATATTGTTGATAATCAAGTACATATTAAAATTTATGGTTTATAAACAATGTAATTGTTAATAGCTGTTGATAAAGAAAAACATTTACTGAAAAGTATTGTTGCAAAAGATAAAGCACTGCTTGTATGAAAAAAAAATATGTAATTCCTAATTTAGTTAGCCATTACATATTGAAAAAAATAAACAAGGTTGTACACAAAAAAGGTATTATACTTTAATGAAAGTTATTCAACTTAAGTAGTATGAACAAAGTGTTAATAAAGTATAGCAATAATTGATTTTAAATAGATTAGCTAATAATTAATGGTTAAAAAACTGTTATCAATATTTAATAAATTACATTTACACGCGTTGTTCAACAAACAAATGAACAATACTAACAGGCTATTAATAATAACATATTTTCTTTAAAAGAAATTTAATAATAATAATATAGTTATTGAATGTTGATAGCTGAAAAATAAAAAATAAGTTGGATTAAAAATTAGGTTGATATTTGTGCTCAGAAAAATGGAAGAAAAAATAAAATGGAATTAATAGCGACAGATATTTTTGAAGAAATAAAAAAATTAAAGGTAGCAAAGAATGCCATTATTTTGGCACATTACTACCAAGAGGGCGATATTCAAGATGTGGCTGATTATATTGGCGATAGCTTAGGATTGTCGCAACAAGCAGCAAAAACAGAAGCGGATATTATTGTTTTTGCAGGCGTACATTTTATGGCTGAAACAGCAAAAATATTATGTCCTCAAAAAAAAGTTTTACTTCCCGATTTAAAAGCTGGTTGTTCCTTGGCCGATAGCTGTACGCCAGATGCTTTCAGAAAATTTAAAGAAGCAAACCCTGATCATTTAGTGATAAGTTATATAAACTGTACAGCTGAAATAAAGGCACTTACTGATATTGTTTGTACAAGTAGTAATGCTGTTCAAATTGTTAATAGTTTGCCAAAAGATCAAGCTATTATTTTTGCACCAGATAAAAATTTAGGCAGCTATGTGAATAAAATAACAGGCAGAAATATGTTGCTTTGGGATGGCAGTTGCATGGTTCACGAAATTTTTTCGGTAAAGAAAATCACACAACTAAAACATAAACATCCAAACGCTTTACTTATAGCACACCCTGAATGTGAAGAACCTGTTTTAGAAATGGCAGATTTTATTGGTAGTACAACTGCTTTATTGAATTTTGTGGTTAAAAGCAATGCAAAAGAATTTATTGTAGCTACTGAAACAGGCATATTGCATGAAATGGCTAAACGTGCGCCACATAAAACGCTAATTCCGGCGCCACCAAATAATAATTGTGCTTGCAACGATTGCCCACATATGAAGTTAAACACCTTGGAAAAATTATATGCCTGTTTAAAAAATGAAACGCCTGAAATAATTATGGATGAAAATCTAAGAAAAAAAGCAGAAAATTCTATCTTAAAAATGCTCGAAATTTCGGCACAGCTTGGATTATAAAAGAAAAATAACTATGAACAATTGTTTAGTAATTAATTCAAAAAATTATCGCCTACTTATTGTAATACTATGTTTAGCGTTAAGTGCTTTAATTTCAAAAAATGCTGGTGCACAAGAAACAGTTGTTAAAGATGGTTTTACCAAATATACTTATGCCAGTGGGAGTGTGAGCAGTGAAGGATTTATTAAAAATGGAAAGCCTGATGGTTATTGGAAAACTTATTATGAAAATGGCATTTTAAAATCTGAAGGAAATAGAAAAGAAGCGCTACTCGATAGCCTTTGGAAGTTTTATAACGAAGATGGAAAATTAACTTTAAGTTATGTTTATAAAGAAGGCAAGAAACAAGGAATAAAAACCGTGTATGATGTAGAAACCGGTCATATAGTTTCTGAAGAACCTTTTGTGAGTGATATTAGACAGGGTAATGCTTTTTACAGAAAAGAAAATATTATATTTAAGGAAGTACCCTTTGATAAAGGAAAAGAAAATGGTATTGGTAAAGAGTATCTTAAAGATGGTTTAATTCAGAGCATAACTTTATATAAAAATGGTTTTATTGCGCGCGATGAAAAAATAAATAGAAAGGATAAATTAAATATGAAACAAGGCATTTGGAAAGAGTTTTATGCTTCGGGAGTTGTGCACAAGGAAATGCGATATAGAGATGATAAATTAGATGGTTATCTTAAAATATTTGAACCAGATGGTAATTTAGCAAAAGCTGAAAAATATGTAGATGGGGTATTGCAAGTTAATGTGGCAGAATTAGTAAAATTAGATGTAAAAAATACCTATTATGAAACTGGTAAAAAGAAAACGTCAGGAACTTTTAAAGATGGAATTCCTGAAGGTTTTACGAGAAAATTTAATGAAGAAGGAGAAATAATAGGTAGTGAATTATTTAAAGATGGATATAAAATTGGCGAAGGAATTTATGATGCGCAAGGTTATAAACAAGGCAAATGGAAAGAATTTTATATTACTAGTGAATTAAAGGCAGAAGGAGAATATATTAATGATAAAAAAACAGGAGAATGGATTTATTATCATCAAAATGGAAAAATAGAGCAAAGAGGAAAATTTGGTAAGGATAACAAACCAACAGGCGATTGGAAGTGGTATTATGAAAGTGGCAATGTTTTACGCACAGAAAGTTTTTTAAGAGGTTTACCTGAAGGTGAAATGGTAGAATATACAGATAGCAGCCAAGTGGTTTCTAAAGGCTTGTATGTTGATGGAGAAAAAGAAGGCCAATGGATAAGCAATGATGGAGATATGAAATATGAAGGTGAGTTTAAAGGAGGCGCTAAAAGTGGCAAATGGAAATCCTATTTTAATGGCAATGGAAAATTGGCCGAAGAAGGTACTTATATTGATGGTATTGAAAATGGTAAGTTTTCATATCATTATTATAATGGAAAATTAAAAGAAGAAGGCGAATATTTAATGGGAAATAAAGAGGGCAATTGGCGCAAATATGATACCGAAGGAACACTTTTTACTAACATTGTTTTTAAAGACAATAAGGAGTTTAAAATTGATGGTGCAAAGGTGAAAGAAGAAGAGAGCCCTTTGGAGGAGAAGTAGGATTTTTATTGGCACAGTACTTCATAAAAGCCAAACAATATTTTAAAGATGTGTTTTATTTATACTATAAATAATACTATTTTTTATAATTGTTATGCTTAAATTAAGACATGTAACATTTATTGATTTAAATTCGTTCCTCAGTTTTTAATTAATAACCTTATTAATTGAGCCAAATGAAAAAACTTATTTATGTAGTAATTTATATTTTGCATTTTTCAAATGTATTATATGCCCAAGGAGAAGCAAACGTTTGGTATTTTGGCATTAATGCAGGACTAGATTTTAATAGTGGAACTCCAGTACCACTTACTAATGGAGCTTTATTGACTTATGAAGGCTGCTCAGCAATATCATCTTCTACTGGAGCACTTCTTTTTTATACTGATGGAATAACTGTTTGGAACAATATGCATATTCCAATGCCAAACGGATCAGGGCTTTTAGGTGACCCTTCTTCCACCCAGTCTGGAATTATTGTGCCCAAGCCCGGAAGCAATGATATTTATTATGTTTTTACTGTTGCAGCTGTAGGTGGATCAGCAGGACTTAATTTTTCTGAAGTTGATATGACTTTAGATGGAGGTTTAGGTGATATTACTATAAATAAAAACATAGGCTTGGCTTCACCGGTAACAGAAAAACTTACTGCCGTTAAAAAAGCTAACAATACAGATTTTTGGGTTATAGCGCATGATGCATTAGATGGGTTTTTAGTTTATTCTGTTACCAATGCAGGTATTAATTCCACCCCAATAATTAGCAATGCAGGAACTATTGATATTTTTTTTTTCAATCTAGGTGTTGGTTATTTAAAAGCTTCAGCCGATGGAAGTAAGTTATCTCAAGCTGTTTCAAATAATTTTACTGTTGACATATTAAATTTTGATAATGTAACAGGAATAGTAACAAATAATTTTTCTTTTACAACTACAAATCAATTTGCTTATGGTACTGAGTTTTCTCCAAATGGAAATTTGCTTTATGTTGCTGGCTGGTCTGGCTCTGAAATTTATCAATATAACATGACTCTAGGAACTCCTGCAGATATTATTGCCTCTGCCACTTTAATTGGAACTTCAGCAGGTTCAAATGGAGTAGGAGCATTACAAATAGCTCCTGATGGAAAAATATATATTGCAAAAAATTATGAAGGAACATTAGGCTGTATAAACTCTCCCAATACGCTAGGTGTAGGATGTGATTTTATTGATAGTGCAGTTTATCTTGCAGGTAGGATTTCTGGGCACGGATTACCAAATTATATACAGTCTTACTTTTATGCACCAAGCATTACTTACATTAACGAGTGCTTAGGCGATACTACCTATTTTTCTTTTGCTGATACCCTAGCAATCGATTCAGTTACTTGGAATTTTAACGACACAGCTTCTGGGGTATCCAATTCTTCATCGCTCTTTTTTCCTTCTCACGTATTCTCAAATATCGGCTCCTATAATGTTTCGGCAATTACCTATTCGAATTCAAATGCAGATACAACTTTTGAAAATATTACCATCTCTGGTATTCCTAATTTTTCAATTGGCAACGATACGCTTCTGTGTAATGGAAATACTATTACAATTGATCCAGGAACCGGATACCTAAGTTATTTATGGCAAAATGCAAGTACTAATCAAACCTTTGTTGCAAATGCTTCTGGCGCTTATTATGTAACTGTCTCAAATTATTGTGGAGCATTTACCGATACAATAAATATTCTAGCATCAACAATTACGGTAAATAATCCTATCATATGTTATGGAGATACAGCTACTTTAATTGCAAATGGTGCAACAAATTACACTTGGAACAATGGCTCTATTTCAAACACCCTTGTTGTTTCACCCGCGATTACAACTACCTATATTGTAACAGCTACTGACACTAACGGCTGTTTTAATACAGCAACCTCAACAGTAACTGTTAACCAACCAGTTATTTGCAATGCAGGACCTAATGTAAACATTTGTTTGGGTGATACAACTCAATTGAACGCCACTGGTGGGGTAAATTATACTTGGTCTCCAATGCTTGGATTGAATAATTCTACAATTTCGAATCCTGTTTCATCAGCAAGCAACACAACAAATTATACTGTTACTGTTACCGATGCTAATAATTGCACAAATACCGATGATGTATTAATAACAGTGTATCCAAAACCAGATGCAAATTTTTCTGTTGGTGCTATTTGTGTTAATAACCCAGCACAATTTACAGATTTATCAATAGGAGGAGGAAGTAATTTAAGTTGGAATTTTGGTGATGGGGTTACTTCTACTTTAACCAATCCTGTTCATTCATATTCTACAGCAGGAAATTTCACAGTAACATTAATCGCAACAAACTCTTTTGGATGCAATTCAACAATTTCAATTCCAGTAACAGCAAGTGTATTGCCAGCAACCCCCATTCTTGTAAGTAACTCACCTATTTGTGCAGGAGATGAGGTTATTTTATCCACAACAGCCTTTGGTGATTTAAGCTATTTGTGGACAGGGCCTGATAGTTTTATCAATACGGAACAAAATATTAATATACAAAATGCTAGTGAGTCAATGTCGGGTAGTTATACTTTGTATGTAACTAACGCAGCTACTGGATGTGTAAGTAAAGACACCACCATTTACGTTATTGTTAATAGCTCTCCGGCCCAGCCAATTATAAAAGCAACTAAACAATTGTGTTATGGCGATACCTTGTTTTTGACGACTAGTTCTAGTGCTGCAACATACCAGTGGAATGGCCCAAATGGATACATAACAAATCTCCAGAACCCAAGCATAATTGAGATTACAGACAACAATGTTGGAGTATATACTTTAATAACTAGCAACGCAAATGGATGTACAGCGCAAGATACAATTACTATTCTCATTGATTGTGATGATATTACTGCGATATTTATACCAAATGTATTTACACCCAATGGCGACAGTGAAAATCAACTATTCAAAATTGTTTCCTCTCGTTTAAAAGAATTGAGCGTTGAAATTTATGATCGTTGGGGAATTCAAATGAATTCGTGGAATTCACTTGAAGGTAGTTGGGACGGTAAAACAAAAAGGGGTTTAGATGCGCCAAGTGGAACATATTTCTACATTCTTAACGCAACTTATTTGCAAGGAAGTGTAGTTTCAAAACAAGGCTCCTTTAGTTTATTTCGGTAGTATATTTTTTAAACGTTCTCTAAATTTTATTTAAAAGTATTTCATTAGTATCTTTTATAACATTCGATAAATAATTGATGAGTTGTTTTTTTGTAAAAACAGATTTTTTTGTTAACTAACTGAAAGTTATTAGCTTTACTCAACATTTTAAAAATATAACCATGAAAAAAATTTTTACTTTAACATTTAGTTTGCTTGGTATTATTGGTTTTGCGCAGCAAAATACGGTGCAATTAAACAGTCCACTTTATCAACAATTAAAAAGTCAAAACTTGCTGGGTAATTATACAGTATTGCCCCCACCTGTAAATACAGTTATTCAAAATCCTGTACCATATAGTGGTAGTCCTCAAAATAGAGCCAATGCAGCATGCGATTGTATTGTTCCACTAGATAGTACTTTTACGGTAGTTCCATTTAATATTGGTATAGCGCCAGATTATAGAAATGATGATGGAAGTTCACCAGCAATTGCAATACCTTTTAATTTCTGCTTATATGGTTCAACTTACGATAGTTTATTTATCAACAACAATGGTAACATATCATTTGTAAGTCAGTATTTTACTTTTACATCAGACTCTTTCCCTAGTTCAAATTATACGATGGTTGCACCTTTTTGGGGAGATGTTGATACAAGAGATAGTGCCAGTGGTTTAGTGTATTACAAAATTACACCAACAAGTTTAATTGTGAGATGGGATCATGTTGGATATTTTCCGTTGGCAAGTGATAAATTAAATGATTTTCAATTAATTATTACTGATGGCACTGACCCAATTTTACCTGCCGGAACCAACGTTGGATATTGCTATAATAACATGGATTGGACAACAGGAGCTGCATCTGGTGGTATTAACGGTTTTGGAGGTACACCAAGCACCGTTGGTGCAAACGAAGGAGATGGAAGTTCATTTATTCAAATGGGAAGATTTGGCGACTCAACCAATGTTTATGATGGCCCATTTGCTAATGCTGATGGTATTAATTGGTTAGATGATCAACAGTTTTATTTTAATGCTTGTACAGATACCAACAGTACCAATGTTGATCCAATTTTAGTAAGCAATATGTGCGATACTATTATGTTATTACCAGGCGATACTATTCAATATGCCATGATGGTGCTTTCTGGTGAACAAAATCAAGATGCTTATGCCACCTTTGATATGGGCGGATTTACAGACTTTACGGTAACAACTTTATATAGTTTAGGGAATCATAAATACCTTGTAGATGTTAACACGCCAAGCACTACTACTACTGATTTAACTTTAACAGTAACTGCTACCGATAATGGTACACCAGCGGCAACCACCATGCGTCAATACACTTTAACTTTTGAACCGGCTGTTGTTGGAATAAAATACAATAACAATAAGGAAATTACTATTTATCCAAATCCTGCAAAAGAAAGTTTTTTAATCAATAATTTAAGTGAAGAAACAGTGGTTTCAATTAGTGATTTGTCTGGCAGAACAATTAAACAAATGAAATCTTTAAATGCAACATTGGTTGTAAATACCAATGACTTAAACGAAGGAATTTATTTAGTTCATATACAAAGCAACACACAAAATATATTTACTAAAGTAGTTGTAAATAAGTAATTCAAACTTTAAAATTTTTAAAAAGCCACATCAATTTGATGTGGCTTTTTTTTGTTTATTGAGCTTATACCAATTGCATTTATACCAATGTGATTTATAAATTATGCCAATAATCCCAAATTAATCAATAGGAGATTTAAAAAATAGAACTACTTGATTTAGTTGGTTTAATCCCGATTTAGAAAATGTTATCAGATTTGTAAAAATCTGATTTACAATTTCTTTATCGTTTACGCATTAGAAATGCGTAATCTGGGATAATTTAAAATCTTACATTGGTAAATGCCGATCGTAAAAAAGTTTGGGACAAATGCCGTGAAACAAATTTGGGCCATTACTTATTTCACATCGGTATTATTAACAATATTCAATATTTAATTTTTAAAAATGAAGTACTTTTGACCCATCAATCTTGCAATTAACGTTTAAAAATTAAAACAATTTATGCCCCAATTCAATATTAAACTAAAACTTTTCATCTGCTTAAGCCTATTTTCAAATCTTATTCAAGCGCAATGGCGCGTTACAACGCCTGCAGGCACAACAATTAATGACATTACTTTTACTGATCGCTATAATGGCTATGCTGTTTTTCAATCATCTGGCATTGGTAATTGTACCGTAAGTCATGGCTTGTATAAAACCATTAATGAGGGTAAAGATTGGGTGCGTATGAATACAGGTAATACAAGCGCCATCAATGCTGTACACTTTATAAATCAACTTACAGGTTGGTACACAGGTGCTTCATCTGAAATTAGAAAAACCACAGATGGTGGTGCCACATGGGTGCAACAAAGTTCAGGAGTGGGATCGGGCAATAATGATATTTGGTTTAAAGATGTAAATAATGGATTTGTAATTGGCAATAATGGTATTTTAAGAAAAACAACCAACGGTGGCGGTACCTGGCAAACCATAGCAAGTGGTGTAACTGTGGCCTTGCGTAGGCTATTTTTTGCTAACAATAACCTTGGTTTTGTTGCTTGTGGCAATGGACAAATTTTAAGAACTACCGATGGTGGAAATACTTGGAACATTATTACCACAGGCGCTGGAGGTATAAATGATATTTTCTTTGCAGATGCAACTACTGGTTATTTATCAAGCAGTAATAATTTATTTAAAACCATTGATGGTGGATTAACATGGAATGCAATCACCACAGGCGCTATAAATCCAATTTTACGTATATTTTTTACAAATGTAAACGCGGGTTATATGACTGTTGATGGCCAAGGAGTTTTTAAAACCATTGATGGTGGATTAACATGGAACAATACAACAACGATAAATGGTTTATATGATACTTTTTACGCTATCTATTTTACAGATGCAAATACCGGATACATTGGAGGTAACTTAGGAAAAATAAATAAAACTACTGATGGTGGTGCAACTTGGAAAAACAAAACCTCAGGACTTGGCACAGAGCTTTTTACTGTATTTGCTACGAATAGAGATACGGCTTACACCGGAGGAAAAGAGGGTAAAATATTTAAAACTGAAAATGGCGGAGTTAATTATTTTCAGCAAACAAAGGCCTTTGCAAGCTCAATAGCCAAAGTTTATTTTACCAATAATAATATTGGTTTTGCTTGTAGCGATAGCGGTAGAATTTTAAAAACAACCGACGGAGGAGAAAACTGGGTACTAAAGCCAACAAATACATTAAGAGGGTTTACCGATTTAAGCTTTATCAATAACAATATTGGTTTTGCTTCGGCAAGTGGTGGGCTCGTTTTTAAAACAACTGATGCAGGAGAAACCTGGGATTCAATTAGCACAGGTGAGCCAGTTGTAGGAAGAGCTATTTGGTTTATAAATGAAGATACTGGCTTTGTAGCCGGAAGCAATAAAATTGCTAAAACATTTGATGGTGGTTTAACATGGGGTATTTATACTTCAACAATTACAAGCAGTATAAATGATATTGTTTTTACAAATGATTCGCTTGGTTATTGTGCAGGCACTTTCGGCAAAATATTATTCACTACCAATGCAGGTTTAACTTGGTATCAAACCAATAACAATACCAGTGGAGCAGCCATTGAAGAAATGTGGTTTGCCAACGATAGTTTAGGTTATTTTGCAAAAAGTACCAGCCAAAGTATTACTTTAGATAGTTGTAAAAATGTTGGAACAATTGCAACTGCTTGCTTGGCCAATAACTGGACCATGAACAGTATCAGCATGACCGATGGTGGCACTTACGGTTATTGTGTTGGCGGTCTGAGTGGAGTGATTCATCAAACCGAACAAAGAGAAATATACCGAACTTTTACTTCAACAAATACTTACTGTGCCGGAAACTCTATTTTTATTGGATATTTTGCCCGTGGTTTTTATGGTGCTACAAATACATTCACCGCCCAATTAAGCGATGCTTCAGGTAGTTTTGCATCTCCTGTTAATATTGGAACATATACAGCCACACCATATACGTATCAATCAGGAATAATTACAGCAACTATTCCTTTGGGAACTATGGGCGGTAGCAATTACAGAGTAAGAGTAATTGCATCAGACCCTGCTACTATTGGTGTTGATAATGGATATGCTATTACCATTCAACCATCATTTATTCCGAGTGTAATTTTAAATAGCAGCGCCAATGGAACAGTGTGTGCGGGCAGCGCGCTTGCATTTAGCGCCACACCTTTTGCAGGAGGCTTAAATCCAGTTTATACCTGGACAATCAATGGCAATAATATCAATAATAATTCAAATGTTTTAGCAACAAGTACATTGCAAGATGGCGATGTTGTGCAAGTGAGTATGGTATCAAATTTGAATTGCGCCAACACCTTACCGGTTTTATCAAATACATTTATTGCTTCTATTTCAACTGGTTTGCCGCTTACGTTAGCCAATGATACTGCAGTTTGTGTAAATTCAAGCGTTCAATTAAATGCACCATTAGGATATAATTACAATTGGTTTCCAAGCCAGGGTTTAAGCAATGCAAGTGTTGCCAACCCAACAGCCACAATCAGCAATAACATTACTTATTTTTTAACCATAACAGATGCAACAGGATGCGCTGGCACAGATAGTATTACCATAAATTCAAACCCATTGCCAGTGCTTAATTTAGGAATCAATCAGGCCGTTTGTGAAAATAGTATTGTACAATTAAACGCACCTACGGGATATAATTATAATTGGCTGCCTGCGGCAGGTTTGGACAATCCAACAATTGCAAATCCTGTGGCAACAATTAATAACAATGTTGAATATGTCTTAACAATAACTGACGCTGTTGGATGTACAGCCAGCGATAGCATAACAATTACAGCTTATGCTTTACCACAAATTAGTTTTGCGGCCGATACAACTGTTTGCGAAATTGCTTGCGTAGTTTTATTACCAGTTGTTGGTGGTAATTTACAAGGTATTAATTGGAGCCCGGCTGCAAGCTTGGACAATAGCACAATTTTTAATCCAACCGCCTGTCCAACAGGTAGTGTAACATACACAGCAACTATTACCGATAACAACCAATGCACAGCAAGTAGCACCATTAATGTCGATGTAAATGCAATACCAAACACACCAACTATTTCTTTTGATGGCGTTAGCTTAACATCCACCATAGCCGATACTTATCAATGGTACGATGGCAGTAATATGATTATTGGTGCCACCAACATGAGCTATGTTCCCTTGGCGAATGGTGATTATACTGTGGAAGTTACCAATGCTTTTGGATGCAATGCAATATCAAGTCCTTTCACGGTGAATATCAATGGACTTGTAAACAACACAAACAATACCAGCATTTCAATCTCACCCAACCCGGTTTTTGATGCATTACACGTTGTGTTAAACTCAAACGAGAGAATACTGCAGTTAATTATTTATAATGCAGCAGGCGTTAAGATTTACGAAAACAAAACAATTTTAAATAATACCTTAGTTGTAGATACTAAAGCTTTCAGTGCCGGAATTTATATTGTTACTGTGCACACAGCAGGTGGAGTTTACAATCAAAGGTTGAGTGTGATTAAATAGACCATTAGTACTTATGCCTGTTTGGGCGCACCCTTCCATTTTTTTTAGACACTATTCAATAATGATGTCTTTTGTGCAAAAATGGAAGGGCCGGGCCTTTGCCACTCGCTTTTTTGCCAGCGCACAGTTCAGGCGCAAAAAGAGCTCAAACAAATGGCGCTGTCCCTTGCGCGGGTTTATTTCAACTTTAACAAAGTTCAAAACTTTGTTAAAGTTTTTTACCTCGATGGTTAGGAATAAAAACCAATGAAAATAAACTAACGATTAATAATCAATTTACTGTTAAAACTGTTGTTCAAATTAACCATATATACCCCATTGCATAGCTGCTCCACATTGATCACTTGGTTTTGATTTTTAATGTCAGTTTCAAGTACTTTTTTCCCCATATAATTAACTATTGTTAATTCTAAAGCATCATTGTTAGGGTTATTGATTTTTATATAGCTATCGGCAGGATTGGGTTGTATAGTAAATGTGGGTAAATCTTTATCAAATTCATTTATGCCTGTGAGTAAGTATTGAAAATTAACCCAATTACCGCAGGTTTCGTTGCCTTTTTTGTAATAAACAGGTATATATTTATCGTTCATGGGCCAAGGTGGGGTGTAATAAATTTCACCAAGGCCTTTATAAACAGATAAGGTATTAAAACTGCCTATACTTTCATTGGCAATTCCTGAACTATCAATTCCAAACCACCCTTGATGTTGGAACTTCCTTTAAACACATAATTCTGTATCCCAAGTCGAATAACCGGAAAGCGCTATTGGATACACATTGTTATAATTATCAATAATTCCTGATCCGCTTAAACTGCTCCACACTTTATAATAATCAGCGTTTAAATCAATAACTCTTGTAACTACATTGTTTTGAACCACTGTATATAAAGAATTTGACATTGGATCGGTTTGATTAATGATAAAAACAGAATCAGTATATGTGAAAACATTATTCATAAATGTTTTTGAAATCACTTTTCTTCGTGTAAATTTAGACATAGGATTCCATCCGGCTGATTGGTGACTGATGATCTCATCCCCAACTTCCATATTAAAAACATCATATGCTGTTAGGTTTTGCAAGCCAATGGCTGGATTGGAGCAGCCTATCAATGCTTCTATATTGCCTCCTCCGCCAAAAAGTATTTCAAACGTTGGAAATTTTATTAAACCAATTTTTTTTGCAATTTGTATTTGAAATAAATTAATGTTTGAACTCAGGTTATTATTCAGGCTATCTGTGAGTTGTAAGCTAATATATTTTGCAGAATCATCCATCGAAATTATAGTGGTAAAAACAACAGAATCAACCGTAGCCTTAACTTTATTTCCATTTTGAAATTGGTATAAAATCCAGCTGTTACTGACACTTGTTAAAGGCTTAAAAGTAAAAACAGAATCATAATTATAAACAATCATCCACTCATTTTGGCTTGATTTAATTGCAGCACTACAAAACCAATTATTTCTATTATAAGTGTTAGGAAAAGTATTTGTATTTAATTGCACATAATTTAGAAAAATGGAGTCTGCGCCTTGTGCATAGGTTGAATCGAAATGAACCGTATAACCATCAGTGTAAATATAATCACAGTAAGGTTTAAATAAATTATAGTGCTGCGCCTTTGATTGCAAAAGAACAATCATTAAACAAAAAAAGAGCGTATATTTTTTCATTTGATATTTTTTTAAAACTTACAATTACATCCCAACTTGATTAAAACAATACAACTACTTAATTCAACTTTAACAAAGTTCTTAACTTTGTTAAAGTACTAGCATTACACCCCAAACTGACTATAATGATGATCAATATGTTTATATAACATATGGCTCCATTCTTTAGCTGTTAACTTTCCAAAGCCATTGCTGTCTTTGCTTTCAAAGTAAGTTGGCCCTTTTTCTTCTGCATCTTTAAAGTTACTTATCAGCGCTTCTTTTTCTTTTTCAAAACCAAAATCCGATGTCATCACTAAATACTTGGCAGTAGGCGAATTCTTCTTGTAAGGTTTATCTCCAACTACCGTGTCTTTTACAAACATTTTAAGCATAAACTTCACAAAGGTTGGAGTTTTAGGGTCATACTTATGGAAGGCGGTATCATAAATTAAGTTAACATGGTGTAACATTTGTGCTACATTCATTTTGCCCCATTTTGGTGCAGCGTTGGCGTTTAATTTGTTTAATCTAGAAATTAATAATGTAGTAGTGCTGTTTTCGTATATGTTGGGGTAGGACATAACTGTTTTTTAAATAAGAATTCATTTAATCAAACAAAATAAAATTTTTTAATCTGTGAATCTGTGGCAACTATTTTACAAATTAGAAATATTGTACTTTTTAGGATACTTAATAATATAACCAAACTTAAGCGTATTACTTTCCGAAGGTTTCAATTTAATAATCCATTTTAATTTCCCAGTTTCCTTCACGTAAGTGGCGTTGCTGCCGTTAATAAGCTCAATAGTAACTTCTTCGGTATTTGACAGTGGTATTTGATCTTCAATGGTAATTTCTACTTCCGCTTTCTTTTTATTGCGCACCATAATTTCAAATTCTAAAGTAGTTTTTTTGGTGCCACCTGTAAAGTTTTTTTCGGTAAAACTCTTTACTTTTTTGCGATCTAAAATGATGTTTTTTTCGCGCCCCAGCGATACAGGAATTGTATCATTGGTAACACGTGTTTCAAAATAAGATTTACCAACGAAAGTGCCCTCGTTAAAGAGATTGGCTTCGCCAGGTAATAAACCTGTTTGGTCCCAGTTGATAAGGTTGGCCAATAAAAAAGCATCCTTATCTAATTTTGGAATAGCAGTGTAACTGTATACTGCAGGCGCTTTGTATTCTTGTATAGCTACTACATATTCTTTTCCATCTGATGGAATATTATAAGGAATAGAAATTTCAAAAATGTTGTTGGTTTGATTTTCGGTATTACTTGTATAGCCTGAAACCTGTGAAGAGGTTAATCCAGCGTTATTTTCAATTAGTTTAGATTGATTTCTACTAGCGCTAATTATAACATCTTGCATTGATGGAGCATCCATTACCACTCCTGAATTTGAACTCGACAGCGTCATGCTTTTGTTATAACCCTTTCTGTAAATTTGATCGGTATTGCTAAGTAACAAAGTGTAAGGAATTAATACGGGTTTGGTGTTATTGTATGTGGGATTTCCTGTACTTAAAGAAAGCTTAACATTTTTCCAATCTTCGCCTGTAGTTTGAAAAACATTTGCCTTACTTAATATCGTGATAGGCTCTGTTAATGATTCTGATTTAATATCATAAAATGGCGCCCAACCAGCATTGGTAACCATATAACTTAATTGTATTTTCGATTTAGTAGTTGAGTTACATTTGATAGCCAGCGTAATTTCACTATATACCTTGGTTTGTTGACTTTTTAGCTGGTTTAATTGATTTAGAATAGCGCTGTTTTTCTCACGTATTTTGGTTTGTTTTTTTTCGTTTTCGGTAAGTTTATTACGAATTTCTAAAACGCGTACCCTGTAAAAATTTGCCATTTTTTCAAGCTCTACAGTGCTTACACCTATATTGTCTCCTTGTATGCTCTTGTTTGCAATTATCATTACCAGCTCTTCATTGAGGGCATCTATTTGATTTTTTACAGCGTTAAGTTTTGTATTCATTACCTCAATGCTATCCTCCAAGGCCTTAAGTTTTGGATCTTTTCTTTCGTCTCCTAAATAATTCTTTTTTGTAACAACCGATAGGATTGTAAAATCAGCATCGCCTTTTATCTGCACACTGTTGTCATCTAAAAACTGAGATAAATCTTCCAGCACAATATTATACATGCCCGGCACCAAATTAACTTCTGCTGTGGCATTAATTTGGGCATTTTGCAAATAAACCAATACTTCTTTTGTTTGCGGTTTCACTGTAATATCAGCTGCTTGACTTTGCACTGTAAAAAGCGTTAAAACTAAAATTAAAGCACAATGAAATTTTTTCATGATTATATTTTTATGCGAAGTTGAAAAATTAATTTTATTATTAGTACACAAGTATTCATTTTTAAGGATAGATTAACAAAGCAAAATCTAGAAATTGCTAAAAATGCTGCTTGTTGAATATAAATAAAAAGCGGCCAAGCCTTAATTACATCATTTAATATCACCTAATGATGTTTGGCACATAAAGTAATATTTAATATTATTTTGAAATCAAAAGCTTAGGAATTTAAAACATTTTATTAATAAATTTGCCCTTCAAAACAACAATATGAAAACAAATCACGAAATAGATTATCGCATTTTTGGTGAAGAAATGCAATGTGTAGAAATTGAGTTAGATCCTCAAGAGACTGTTGTAGCTGAGTCTGGCAGTTTTATGATGATGGATAGTGACATTCAAATGGAAACTATTTTTGGCGATGGAAGTAAGCAAAATTCAGGTGGTTTTATGAATAAATTATTTTCGGCGGGTAAGCGTTTGTTAACGGGCGAAAGCTTGTTTATGACAGCCTTTTCTAATATGGGCATGGGCAAAAAGCGTGTTACTTTTGCTTCGCCTTATCCAGGTAAAATTATTCCATTAGATTTAGATCAATTGCAAGGCCGTGTGATTTGTCAAAAAGATGCCTTTTTATGCGCTGCCAAAGGGGTGAGTGTGGGCATTGAGTTTCAAAGAAAATTAGGCACAGGTTTATTTGGTGGCGAAGGTTTCATTATGCAAAAACTAGAAGGCGATGGAATGGCCTTTGTGCACGCAGGAGGAACTATTTTAGAGCGCAATTTAAAACCAGGAGAAACATTAAAAATTGATACAGGTTGTATCGTAGCCTTTACCTCTATGATTAACTACGATATACAATTTATAGGCGGTATTAAAAACACCATTTTTGGCGGCGAAGGTTTGTTTTTTGCAATCTTAACTGGTCCTGGTACGGTTTGGATACAATCTTTACCAATTAGCCGTTTAGCAAGCAGAATATTGCAGTATGGTTCAGCTGGTGGAAGAAAAGAAGAAGGCAGTATTTTAGGTGGTTTGGGTAATTTATTGGATGGTGACGGGAGGTAGGATTTAGGCACTTATAAATTAAAAAACCGAAGAGTAAACTTCGGTTTTTTAATGGGTTAAAAATTAGAAATATGTTTTTACCGCAAACTCAACTAAAGCTCAAATTGTGAATTAATTGAGCTTTAGTTTAAGGTTGAGCAAGCTTTAATATTAGAATTAGCTATTTTAAACTAAAATTCAATTTTAATTGGATTTCCAATTGCTAATACTTTGATTATGAACGAATAATCATATTAATTTTGAATTGAAGAATAATAAGCCTACTTTTGCACTCGCTTTTAAAGGCTGTGTTGTTAAAAGTATCAATTAAAGAGAGAAAGTTCTAAAAATATATTGCGGGGTGGAGCAGTTGGTAGCTCGTTGGGCTCATAACCCAAAGGTCGTCCGTTCGAGTCGGGCCCCCGCTACTTATTAAAAGCGATACAAATTTGTATCGCTTTTTTTATGAATGGACTTTGCTGTTTACATATTATTTTCACTTAAGAACGGTAGTAACTACACGGGCTATACTGCTCATTTGATAGAGCGAATCAAATCGCATAATATTTATGGAAAAGACAGCACAGCAAAGCATAGACCATGGATAGTTGTTTATGTTGAGTTTTATTTATCAAAAGAAGAAGCGCTTAAACGAGAAAAATATTTTAAGTCAGGTCGCGGTTTAGAAACAAATAAAACGCATTACACGCAAAAACGATAGCTATAATTGAGTAGTCTTTTTCTTTTAACTCCTTAATCCCACTGATATATAATGAGTTTGTTTCTTACCTAACATAGTACTGTAAAAGATTTTGTCCAGTTATTGAATCTTTAAAAAGCATTGGCCCAAAGTTGCCCTTTTTCCAATAAGTGATGTTAATTAAAACAATTGCATTTTTTGAAATAGGTGCATTGAAATTTGGTTTAACACTGTCAAGCCTTCTTTGAATGGTTTTTACAGCCCATTTTTTTTATAGCTAGCTGCAGATATTTTTGCTTTCCTTGAACATATTCTTGCCATAATTCTAGGTTATTTATCCTGTCACCAACTAAAAACTGTTTACCACAGGCCCCGCATTTATAAAGTTGTTTTCCTTTTACAATTCCATTTTTCTTTGCAAAATTCTTATTGCAGAAAAAGCATTTTTTTATTCATAACCTTTGATTTGATGCAAAGCTATACGCAGCATACGATGTAGAGGTTTGAAGCCTAAAAAATGTCCATCAACCCAATTTTATTAATATATTTACCGCATAAAGTATAATAATTTACAATTTTTATGAAACAAAAGACTAGTATTTTATTATTTATTTTTATTTTATTTTTTCAATATTCTTGCATAGTAAGAGCGCAATCAATTCAACGTCAAACAATCTCCAGTACAGGTAGCTATTTTACATCTGATGGTTATTTAATAAGGCAAACAATTGGGCAACCTTATAATACAAAAACCTCTAATCAAAATAATATTTCATACCGTCCTGGATTTCAGCAACCAGTATTTCAAATTGAGATTTTGCTTTCCAATCTAAAACTAACAATATTTCCAAATCCTTCGAGTGATTTTGTAAATATTGAATCTTCAGTTGTTCTTAAGGGAGTAAAACTTGATGTATTTGATAATATAGGGCAATTGGTATTTACTTCTAATTTTGAAAGTTTCAAAAGCTATAAATTAAACTGTACAAACTATTCTAGCGGTGCTTATATCATAAATATTACTTCAATCTCAGATAAAAAAGTGCTGTCAGCCAAATTGATAATTAACCGTTAAAAAATAAAATTATGAATTTTAAAAAAATTATTCTTTTCCTCTGTGGAATAATCTACTTTCATTCATGTAAAGCTCAACCTTTCGTGGCATTTGATGTATCTCAAGTATTTTCTAAATTCAAATTTACCGATAGCGGAAATAATAAATCTAAAGATTATAATTATAATTTAGTTAATGCTTATAACCTTGGTTATTTAAAAGCTAGTCAAAAAGGTTTAATGCTTGGAATTAATGTTGGTCTCAGAAAAGGAGGAGCAACTAAGCAAATTGGTGAACTTGGATTTGCATGGAACTTTCAATATGCAGATGCTAAAATTAATGTTGGCTACATGCTTAAAAAATGGAGGATTAGGCCTTATATATTGGTATCTCCCTACTATGCAAGTTTAATAAACGCCACGCAAATAATTGGTGAAAAAAGGTATGATATAAAAAAAAATAAGATTGTTTCAAAAGATGATTTTGGTGTAATTTCTAGTGGGGGTGTAAATATTAAATTGTCTGATTTTATTTCACTTTACTCTTCATTTAATCTTATTACTGGATTAAAAAATATTGAAACTACACCTTCTCAAAAACTTAACAACCGCGGATTTTCTATCACCTTAGGAATTGCAATTAACATAACTAAATCAGCTCCCCAATGGCTAAAACGCTAAACCTTAAAAAAATAATTTTCTGTCTAATTATTGTTATCACTTGCTTCCTAAGTCAGCAATCTTTTGGGCAATTGCGCGGAATAAATTATCAAGCTATTGCAATAGATGAAAAAGGAATTGAAATTGCAGGAATTGATTATTCTGGTAAACCTATAGCTGAAAATACTATTGCTGTAAGGTTTAGTATTTTAAGTGGAAGTACCACCGGGCAAGTCTTGTATGAAGAAACCCATACTACTTTAACGGACCAACATGGTTTGTTTTCATTAGTTATTGGCGAAGGCACAGTTTCACCAAATGGTGCACATTCAGCTTTAATTGATATTCCATGGTCAAATGCCAATCAGTTTTTAAAGGTAGAAATTGATATTCGTAATAATGGAAGCTTTCTATTAATGAGTATACAGCAATTTATGGCAGTTCCGTATGCCTTCTATGCATTAAATTCGGGAAATGCATCTTCTAATGGTAAGAACTCATTAATTAAACCTATAGTTGAACCACCTAGTGCTAATTGTGCAAATGGAGGTATAAAAATAGAGACAGGCATAGATGATAATGCAAATGGAGTCCTTGATTTAAGTGAAGTAAATATTAACCTTATTCAATATGTTTGCAATGGTGCTCTTGGAATTAATGGTATTGATGGTACTAACGGTGTTGATGGAACCAATGGTATTGATGGTGCTCCCGGTACAAATGGTATTGATGGAATAAATGGAATTGACGGTGCACCTGGTACTAATGGAGTAAATGGCACTAACGGAATTGATGGTGCACCTGGTGCTAATGGCACTAACGGTGTTGATGGTATTAACGGCACAAACGGTGTGGATGGTGCTTCTGGAATAAACGGAACGAATGGAATTGATGGCGCTCCTGGTGCAAATGGCACAAACGGTATTGATGGAATAAATGGTTTGGATGGTATAAACGGAACCAAT
The DNA here is from genome assembly GCA_945872355.1 of Chitinophaga pinensis. GTDB lineage: Bacteria > Bacteroidota > Bacteroidia > UBA4408 > UBA4408 > CAIKXD01. Next base: position 49 of record CAMBZU010000039.1, on the reverse strand, counting down.
GGTATTGACGGAGCCCCAGGTACAAATGGCACTAACGGTATTGATGGTG
>CAMBZU010000038.1 GCA_945872355.1 Chitinophaga pinensis | reverse complement strand
AAACAGCTGCACTTCATAACAAACTAATAGATCTTTGTAAACGTATAAAAAACAAAGTTGAAGAAGATCGTAAAAAACCTTGTAGAATGTGCTTAGTAGAAGGACCTGAAACAGCCTACTACTTTGAGGAAAATGAAATAAATTTTAATGAAAGTATTCCGAGTGGTGGAACACTTTTAACACAGGGCAATGAAATAATAGCAATGAATGTTCCACATTATATCAATTAAATTATGGTAATCGTTGAAGAAGCGCCAAAAGTGACCTTAGATCCTTATTTAAAGGACGCTATAAAAACATTAATGGAAGAGGAAGCTCTAGTGATCATACATTTGCATTTGCACTTTCCATACGTCTCTAAAATTCGAATTTGGAAGTCAACATTTTTAAAACCTCATAACAATCGAAAAAAAATAAAACTTGTGCATGCAATTAATGTTAGTTTTTATCCTATGTGGACAAGATGCAAAATCGGTGAAACAGTTTGCACCCTAATATTTAAAGGTTTACCTAAAGACTGCACTGTGTTTGATATGGTTGAGGAAATTCCTGAGCCAGGTGGTTTTTATATTCCAAACATCCAAAGAAATAATTCGGGTGTATATCACCTTCAAATTAATTATAATAGCTAAACTAATGATAAAAAAAATAATCCTACACATTCCGCACTCATCTATAAACATTCCGCTTATAGATGGCTATATAAAGGATACTGAAAAAATTAATCATGAGCTTATTAAACTTACCGATTGGTATACTGATGAGCTTTTTTATGCTGAAACAGAGCGTATGATTATTGCTCCTTTTTCAAGAATATTTTGTGATGTGGAGCGCTTTGAGAATGACGAGCAAGAAATCATGTCAAAATTGGGCATGGGAGTGCTTTATCAAAGTTTTGATGATGGAAGTTTACTCAGAAAAGTTTCCCCTATTTTACGTGCAAATATTATTAAAAACTATTATTGGAAGCATCATAATGCGCTGCTCGAAGAAGTCAATAAGCAAATAAAACACAACGGAAATTGTTTAATTGTAGATTGTCATTCGTATCCATCCAAACCATTAATGAGGGACTTAGACCTTACCGCCATTAGACCAGATTTTAATATTGGAATTGATAAGTATCACACACCGCAAAAATTGATAGATGCATCTATTGCCTATTTCAAACAAAGCGGCTATTCATTAGGTGTTGATTGGCCCTACAAAGGAACCATCGTGCCTTTAGCACATTATCAAAAAAATAAAAAGGTGGAATCAATTATGCTTGAAGTAAATAGAGCATTATATCTTAATGAGCCGTCAAATGTGAAATCTGAAAAGTTTAACGAAACAAAAAAAATCATTGAAGGGTTTATTGAAATGATTAAAAATGAAATCGATAGCTAATTTAAAAGTAGAATGCAAAATTTATATTTTGTTTATTTGAAATCCTATTTAATAGTTTACGCTTATCCATTATCAAATCAGTAATAAATATATTCTTTAATTTACCTTAATTGCTTTAATTGAAACGTGTCGGTAATACCGATTACACTTTCAATTTAGTCCAATTGCGAAATTCCCTTATTTTACTAATTTCAAGTAGTATCGGTATTAACCATTGCATATTTATTTTTTATTTGGCCTAAAAAATAAATGCAATTGGTATAAAACGCAGCAATAGCAATCTTTGTAGCGCATGTACTTTTTTGTCTTTCAGGAGGAATCATTTTTAGATGTTGACTCGCAGTAATAAATTATGCGCTGATTTTGTGCCAGCTCAAACCTTTATATTTTAATTTTTAAATCAAAAGCTTACTTTTAAAAAGTTTCCTCCTGAATGACATATTTTTTTTTGTCTTTAAGGATTTAAAGCAAATTAGAACTTCCTAAGTTAATAGCAAAATGAGTTGGAACCAAATATCAATTAGTATGCATACGATGTTCAAAACATAATTTTAATTTTTTAGTAAAAACAGATGAACATAATGCCTAAAGCAATACTTATATTTTGTTTATTTGAAATCACATTTCACCGTTTAATAAACCACCCAAAATCAATAAAAAAGAATGAAAGTAGTTATCATTACCCCAATGGAAGTAGAACAAGTAAAAGTGTTAGATGCTTTATCTAAAATTAATAACTTAAACCATAATTATGAAGTTGTAGTTGCTGGTATTGGCAGAGAAAGTATGGCAAAAGCGATAATGAATTTACCTCACCATGATATTGCTATTTTAATGGGTTTTGCAGCAATCGTTGGAAAGCAAAATGATTTACCATCTTACTTAGGATTTGGAAAACCAATAGAAATTACTCATTCATCATTATATGGTTACGAAGGCGATATATTTGAAAATGGTGCCCCAATAATTGTTGAGCCTAAAACACAATTGCCATGCTTAGCCTCGCTCACCTCCGATAAATTTGTAAGAACAACCGATTTGGCTGAGCAAACCATCATTAATATGGAAGATTACACTTTTATGTTCTTAAAAAAACAAAAAGATTTTATTGTGCGCATCATTTCCGATTTTCTTCCTCACGAAACTGAAATAGATTTTTTTGAAGAAATTAAAGGAATTAATTTTATTGAGGCTATTAAATTGATTGATGAGAGTATATAAAAAATAAACAACAGACTTAAAAACGCAATTGGATTATTGCCTCATATGGCAAGAATTTACCTACTTCACCAGCAGCCACATACCGATTGCTATCAATAGCTTGGCTTGTGTTGCAATAAATAGCACTTCAAAAGTGCTTAATTTTATCAATAATTTATACTTTAAAATGAGCTTATAAGCTATACTTGTTTATCAAAAGTAAAAAGTATAATAACCTAATTGATTGCAAACATAATTTAATACCCATAATACTTAACCAACAGCGGGAGGGGGGCTTCTATTTTCTTGCTAAAATGTAATTCATTTCAAGAAAATAACGAAATTATTTTGGTTATAATGGTTTGAAGCTAAAATAAGTTGGCGGGTTTTAACCGAGATGTTTTTGAGGAGAAGGATTTTTCTTACACCACAAATTTTTCTCAAGATTACAATCCCGCCAACTTCCTTTAAGCACTATTAAAGGCTGGTTTTATTAAACTACTTGTCTTGGAGTATGATCTCTTTACCTTCTTGAAAAATTACAATTTTTTGCTTTTCTGTTCTAAAGTTTTGATATTTTGCACCATACCCTACAACTGTACATTCATAAATTTTCACAAGACCTAAATAATTTTTTGTGGTCATAGTGTAATTTGGATGCACTAAAAAGTCATAATCTCCGGTAGATAGCGCTTTATATGCAGCAGCCGATCTTACTTTGTTTAGTTTAGCTGTTTTCATCAGTTTTAATGGATTGTATTGACTTAATATTGAACCACCACCATCAGTACTGTAATTGATTCCATCCGCAGAAGTATTATCGCCACTTACTCTGAAAAATAAAAAATATGTACTTGAACTTTGACCTGAAAGTTTAGTTGTTTCGTTTACTTTGATATCTGCTTTTATAGGGTCTAATTGAACATTTCTAGAAATTACTGGAGATGACTGAAATCCCTTGTTAGTTGATACACATGATGTAAAGAAAATTGCTATTGAGCAAATCAATACAAAGTTTGATATTGTTTTTTTCATTTTTTTTTGCGTAGTCGCCACGTTTTTTATTATGTCCGTTTATTTGAGTGGGTTCTGGACTCCACTTTTGATTCACAATTTTACAATTTTTTTTTAAAAAAATCAATTTTTCCTCTGGCGGCTTTCATGTTTTTTCGCTAGGGCTTTTAAATTTGCTTATAACTATTTGCATATAATTATCAAATTGAAGCACAAACAAAGCCTTAAATAGTTTGTTTTTTGCCAAGCAATAGTTTTATAAACTTTGGTAAAATTTAAGCTATGGTTTTAAAAATCTCCAATTCCTACTAATTACAATATAATTCATAATTTAGTCTATATTGTTTGATATATTTTGTAACAATCGAGAAACTTTCTACACTCCCGTCCAATAAAAGAAATTACCTCGCTGCCGCATACCAACAACTATCCGCAGCTTGGCTTGTGTTACAAAACTTAGCACTTTAAAAATTCTTAAATTTATCAATAATTTATACTTTTAGAATTAATTATAACCTGTAGATTTTTGTCAAAAGTAATTATTATGACTTAGGTATTGATTGCAAAAATAATTTGAATCCACAACGCTATGCCGACAGGGTTAACAAACCACACTGCGGTGCCTCTTGGATGACTAAGCGGTGTTGAATAGCTATAGAAAAGGCATGCCTGACGTGTCAGGTGAGAATGGGAGAGTTGAACGCAAGTGAACCTCTGATGAAATGTCGAAAAAACGGTAACTCTGTCAAAACTTCTGGTGAGTTGCGCACATGTACTAGCGCAGCGATTATCTGCTTATTGGCTGCATGAAAGACGTCACGGAGGAGGCAAGAATCCTGTGCGTGCTTTTGAAGGGAACTGTGGGTGTCTTATGAAAGTATTAAGAGAAAAGTACAAGAACATAAAAATACAAGACTGAATATCGATATTTCATAAGATGGCGGACTACTTAGTAGTAGCGATGAAACTCCTTTAATGTGAACGGAGCGAAGGGGATAGCAGATTGATTTGATGATGTTAATTAGAACAACTACATTTGTAAAATCACTGTAACCACTAACAATCAACTTAAGATCCGTATGATGGGAAACTACCAAGTACGTTTCTGTGAGTGGCTTGGGGTAATTTCCCCTTGCCTACTCGACTATGCAACCATAAAAAGACAGAGCAAAATCTCAAGTTGACAATTACAAATAAAAAAGTGGAGACCAGAACCCACTCTAAAAAACGTAGCATAAAAAAAAAAACAACAATGAAAAAAATCAATTTATCTTTAAGAGTGGCATTCTTTGCCCTAACAGTATGTTTACTGTCATCAAAAACTTCAATCGCACAAAGCGAAAAGTTTATAAGTAAATGGGTTATTACTCCCGAAAAACCAGAAGGAATAATATCGCATTTGACTATTTCTAAAAAGGGAAATGGATTTGAAGTTTCCAGAACAAAAGCACCTGATGAAAGATGGAGTGCTTTATTTGACGCTAAAAACCAAAAGTTAATTGCAATTTTGGACGGAAAAATGGTTTATTTTACTTATGACCCTAAGACTGACCGTTTAATGTCTTATGACAGCGAGACAAATAAAAAATTGGATGAGTTAAAAAAAGAATAATAAAGTAAACTCTTAACAATTCATTTACTTATGTGGCGGATTTAGTGTTTAACTGAAAGTTCACCGCTTTTAAATCCGCCATATTTTATAAATATATTAACCTAATGAAAAAAATATTTTTACTTATTCTTCTTTTTAATTTGTTTCGTACGTTTTGTTTTTCTCAAAACAGAAATAAATTTGATAGTTTGCAAACACAATATAAATTATGTAAAGCAGATACACAAAAGGTAATATATTTAAGGAAAATAGCTTACGCTTACACTGAAATTTCAGAGATGGGGAAAGCTTTTGAATATGCAAACAAAGCTTTAGTTTTAGCATTAACAACAAAAAATAGGTATCATATTTATAGAAGTTATCTTGCTTTAGGTTTATTCAGCAATTCAATAGGAAAGATTGCAGATGCTTTAAATTACTATACAAAAGGGTTAAGTTATTTGGACATTGAACAAAATAAAAAAGACGAAACTACTTTTATGTATGTTAAAATTGGACAGCTATATAATGAATTAGAGAACTATAAAAAATCATACGAATATTATGATAAAGCAGTATTATTGGCAAAGCAGTATAAAGACACCGTAATTGAGTTGCAAGTTTTATTATCTAAAATTAAAGTTTTAGTTAATGATAACAAATTCGCAGATGCAAATAAAATTGTTAATCATATTGACAGCGTAGGAAATTTAAAATATAAGGATTGGAACTCTAACAAAAAGTTATTTATTTTACAAGAGCAATGGCTAATTGAGTATAATCAAAAACACTATGAAACTGCTAACAAAATTGGCCTACAATCATTATCACTTGCAGAAAAAGCAAAAGATAAAGGATTTGTTGTTAGTTCTAATTATCTAATTGCAAAATCATATTATAAATTAAAAGATTATGAGAAGGCAAAGAAATATATAGATAAAGTTATAAAAGGAGATATAGAGTTTAATGATATTAATGGTCTGATGGAACATTATAATTTATTAAGTGAGTTATTAATTGAAGAAAAAAAATATTCAACAGCAAAAGAACTATTACTGAAAGCATTAAAAATTGCTAACGAAGGAAAGATTATAAATTTAGAAATTGAATTATTGAAAAACTTATCTGAAGTAACAGAAAAATTAAATGACCCTGCTCAATCTTTACTTTATTTTAAACAAGCTGTTTTACTCAAAGATTCTTTAACAAATAATAAATCTCAAAATATAATTTCTGAAATACAAACAAGAACTGAAACAGAACAAGCACAAAAAGAAATTGAAATTTTAAACAAAGATAAAGTAATAAAAGATACACAGTTTGAAAAAGAAAAGACACTCCGATATGCACTATTCGGAGTGCTTGCCTTAATGATATTACTTGCTGGGATAAGTTACAGAAGCTATAAAAGAAAACGAAAAGACAATTTAATAATTAACAAGCAAAAACATTTAGTAGAAGAAAAAAACAGAGAAATACTTGACAGCATTGAATATGCTTTACGCATACAAACTGCTATTCTTCCTCCTCAAAAAATTGTACGCCAATATTTAGAAAAATCATTCATATTATATAAACCTAAAGATATTGTTGCAGGCGACTTTTATTGGATGGAGCAAATAAATGATTTGGTTTTATTTGCAGCTTGCGATTGCACTGGACACGGAGTACCGGGTGCAATGGTTTCAGTAGTTTGCCATAACGCACTAAACAGAGCAGTACGAGAATTTGGTTTAACTCAACCAGCAGCAATACTTGACAAGACAGCAGAAATAGTTTTAGAAAATTTCTCAAAAAGCGAAGATGAAATACATGATGGAATGGACATTTCAATTTGTGCTTTAAACACCAAAACAAGATTATTGGAGTGGGCAGGTGCAAATAATCCAATTTGGTTAATTAATAATGGAATTCTAATTGAAACCAAAGCAGACAAGCAATGTATTGGTCATAATGACAACATAAAACCATTTACAAACCATAAATTTAAGATGGAATCCGACACCAGCATTTATCTATTTAGTGACGGCTTTGCTGACCAGTTTGGTGGACAACCTGAAAGGAAACTTACAAAAAATCGCTTTAAAGAATTATTATTATCAATCCAACAGTTGACAATTCAGCAGCAGGCATTAGAGCTCGACAAATTCATAACAAATTATAAAAAAGAAATAGAGCAAACTGACGACATATTAGTAATTGGCGTAAAGGTTTAGAGCAATGGCAAAAGAAAGTGCAAACATAGACGGAAGAATGGCTACAGCTAAACACGGGTTCAGCGCTTTGCGGGTTTATTGCAAATTTGTAAGTTCAAAATTCTTCTGTAAAATTGTTGTAAGTTGAAGGTTGAGTGCTTCGCAAACCCACCCGTCGACAGAGCCCGAAACTGTTATTGATTGCAAAAATAATTTGACCCCACAACGCTTTGCCACTAGTGGCAAAGCCAGCGGAGCGCGGAGCTAAAAAAGAAGAATTATTCTAATTGACTTACATAATAGTTAATTTCGTTATCCTTGTTTTTATCAATGTGAATAACAACATCGGTAAACCAAAATTGCACAAAATTATCTGAAACTACTATTGAGTAACATCCAAGCTTTTTAAAGTGTTGAATTAATGCTTCATTGTTTTTTTCGAAGGCAATAATTTCCATACGTTCTTTAATTGTCAAACCTTGGTTACATTTATAATTGGTAGTTATTTTATTTTTTATTAGATCAAAGCCTGCAAGACATCTGTACTTCATTAAGGGCTTAAATGTGTTATAATAGTTTAATTTGTTTATGCCTATATCTGTTGTCTGCCATGAGTTTAACAAACAAAGTAAAAGTACAATCCACATTATCGAATAAAGTAGAGCACGCTTAAAAAAAACAGCCCACAAAAGAAAAACAATAAAATTAACCTTAAAAACTTCCATATAAACAAATGGATAAATGAGAATAATTATTGCCGAAAATATAAAAATGCCAAGTAAGGTGAAGAATATAAAGTCCTCGCTCGGTTTATAAAATCTATCTAGTAGCATATTATACTTATTTTATTGATTCAAAATTACTTAATAAAATGGCAATTACGTGCTTTATGAAAAAATAGTCTTCTTCATTATCGCAACAACCTCTTTCAACTTATTTAAATCAAATGCTACCAATAAAGTTCTTCAACCAAAACATCCAAAGTATTAAAACAAAGGAGCTAAATCTTCATGCTGCGCCTTGTGATAAGTTATTTTTCCATGCTTAATCATCACCTTCAAAATTTGGTTTTCAGCTTTATAAGCTGGCTTGCCCTTATTGGTTGCTATTAAGTAATCATTTGATTGCGTTTTAGCAAGCAGCTCATGATAGTTGAATGGAAATTCTTTGCAGTATAATAATTCATAATCTATGCCCTGTTCCGTCATAAAAATGCCAAAGTTTTTTTGCGCATATTTTACGCTGAGCGCTGCTGTTGGCAGCTCAAAAAAAGCATTGTCACCACTGTGGCAATTAAGGCCATGCATACCAACACAACCATCGTTGTTGCCTATCAATAAATAAACTTGTTCTCCTTTATTAAAATCGCGTGGCAGCCATTGATGGTCCTTTATAAATAGGTCTGTTGAGAGTGTTAATTGAATCTTTTTCAAGGCTATTGTTTTAATTGTTTGCAAATGCTTTTAGCTTGCTGCAAAAGCTATAGGCTTTCTGATTAATGCGGTTTGCAGTGCCGTTAATCATGCTATGATGCGCTTCGCTATTGCGCATGTCATGAGTGGTATACCAAGTAACACCATTAAACAATCCAAAGGCATTATTTCCAAGATCCTTCATCTCACGCTGAATAGCATTATGCAGTGTAATCATAGATGGGCTCGTTGTCCAGTCTTTTGGCTGTATGGCTTTACTATCATAAGTAAGCATCGTATGAACCTCCTTAATTAACTGAATAACTACACTTTCATCAACGCGCACCGATTCCATTTCTTCAAATGTTTTGTAAAAAATCTGTTTTTTTTCATTGTAAATACTTAAAATATCCCTAACAGTTTCATCATTCATATTCAACAAAGAATTATGCTTTTTGCTAAACACTTTTAGTGTAGTAGAAAATTGATTTTCGCAGCGCACCAAGCTGGAAGCAGTTCCAATATGAAAACGTTTTGTGCCATCAAACGAATTGCCAATAAAGAGATATTCTTCATTTAAAAAGCCATTAATTTTCAAGTTACTTTGCATGTTTTTTAAAAAAGCCAGCACAATCTTGCCTTCATTCAATTCGTCAAAGCCCATTAATTCAAACTCACCTGTTTTAGTAAGCGCAGTTGTAAAATGCATGAGTTTAGCATTTGAAACTGGTTCATATTGCTGGCCAACAATGCTTAATAGTTTGTTATTGTCGTTTCTAACAATGGCCATTTTACCTATGTCAATGGTATTATTTATCATTAATGGTTCCATTCTAATGTCCCAGTTTAATGTTTGTTGAAATGCACTTTTCATAGTTAGTTTTTATTATTAATAATTCAGTTTGTATTTTATTTATACCTTGTTAATGAATAACCTGCTAAAATTTGCGAAGGATTTATTTTTAGAGCACAACCACAATTAGCCAGTATTTTTATACATAGCTTGCATAGGCGCAAAGCAATGGGGCGGGTAGGGGAGGAATATATTAAATAGCAATTGATCATAGCAAAGGCGGTTGGCGTGTTATCGTTAATTGTTAATCCTTACGTCTTGTTTACACTGTTCAATACATCCTATCGTTTTTTAGGATTGTTCTACTATTCAAAAAGTTCAAAATTACTTTCAATAATGTCTAAGGTTAATTTTACGTAGCATAATTCATTTTCTTCGCGCTGCAAATCAGGCATGATAAAAACAAAAGCCAGCCTTAGGTTAAATGTTTTATTGTTGATATAATAACAAGGATTTACTTCAAACCAGTATTCCTCAGGATTATTAACTTCTTCAATACTTGTCATTGAAACATGATCAACTAAAGCTGATTTTAAATACGTAAATACAACTTGTATATCTTCAAAATGCTTGATAGCAAAATCCATATCTGTCTTCTCATAATTAATACTGTAAGATCCAACATAAATGGCAGCGAGCTTCATTTTTAACACATCGGCAGCAACACTTTCATATTCCATTGCTATGGCTAAATCTCCTGTTTTATCATTAAAATTAAAGCCTACAGCCTTACTCTTAATCATGTGTTGGATGCGTTTCATATTGCTCCGATTTAAATAATATCAATGCAAGTATACTATGGCAAACCACAGCGTATTTGCGGAGTAAAATTTATTATTATAAAACAAGATTTTTTTCATGCCTAGATAACACATCAGCCATAGCACATACCTAGTTATGATCAAACACCCTAAAGCCAATCTTTTTTCTTTCAACATCTTCAAAACTGCTTTCGTTTTGATTGTAAATTTCGGCCAAGGTCATGGCTTGTTCAATGCTGTTGTTAAATCCTAGCTTCTTACTCAAGGCTTTGGCACTGTTAATGACTAATGCCTTAAATTCATAACAGCATATTAACCTTCCTTTGCGCATTAATGCATTGTCAATTTTATGCACCTCGCAATTAAAAGTACATATCAATTGTATCTTTAAACAGTCTGATAGTAGGCCATCTGAAATGTTTAATAAATTACTTAAAACTGCGCTGCGTCCGCCATTCTTTTCCATAATTATGTGCTCAGCATCTTCAATCACCAACACTGAATTTTGATGCTCTGCTAAAAAACTAATAAAATTAGGCGATGCCAATTCATGCGCTATTTGTGGGGTAATAAAAATAATAGGTTTTCGCACATGGTGACACAAATAACGCAAATAGCTTGTTTTTCCTGTGCCGGGTCTGCCATGCAATAATACAATTCCTTTATCATTTTTGGTGTTTAATCTTTTGATGATTTGTTTATTGATTTCCATGAAATCTTCGTTGTAATGATCGCTCAGTAAACTCTTTGATTTTGGCAATTCAAATTGCTCCACATGCAAATGATTTTTATAGGATACAATAATGTGTATATGCTTTTGTACCTTTTTTTTAGGCAAGGCAAACTTCGAAATCAATTTTTCAATCTCATCTAAAAATACCTGGCATGCATCATATTTATATAATAACTCAACACGCACTGACGAATGTTCCGACTCAGGATTAAAAAACAAAGCAACACCCGGTTGAATACTTATCCAAACACTATTTAATTCAAAAAAATTTCTTTTACTGTCAATCGTACAACTTCTATGCACTTGCGCTGCAGGGGGCTTGTAAATCTCAAGCACGTTATCTAAGAGTTTAGTATGATTAATATTTAAAAACATTTTTTTTGATGGAACAAGCCCAAAATAGCAGTAAAATAGAGCATTGGGCTGTATAAAAGAAGCCTTTTCAAACATAGTCTGTAAATTAAAATTGGTAATTTGATCCATTAATTGTTATTTTAGGGCTCCAAATTAAATAGAGCAGACCATAATCTATTTGTGTAAATATATTTTTATGCCATTAAACAAATCAGCATTTTATCGCTATCTTTTAATTGATAAAAGAATAAATGACCCGTATAAAAAACCTTATCCTAGTCTGCAAGAATTACTTAATTATATCATTGAAAAGTCAGGCCAAATTGTTTCTAAAAGTCAATTGGAGAAAGATATCAGTGAGATGCGACATGGCGAAATACTTCATTTTTATGCGCCTTTAGAATATTCTAAAAAAGAAAATGGCTATTTCTATGCTGAAAAAGGATACAGCATTGGGCACTTTGTTAAATTATCTGCCGATGATTACAACGCCATTGATTTGGCGCTAAATGTAATTGATGCTTATAAGGAAGTGGATGTATTTAATCATTTTAAAGAAACAGTCAATAAGCTTCAAAACTCCTTTGAAATAAGCAAAACACTTAAGCATAAAAAGGTTGAACAAATTGTTTTAATGGAAACCAACTATTTTGCAAAGGGAACTCATTTTATTACGCAGCTCATTCAATTCATTAAAAATAAAGAAAGCATCCTCTTGTCTTACACTAAATTTAAAGGTGAAATGAAAGTCCATGATGTAAGTCCGCTGCTCATTAAGGAACATGATAACCGCTGGTATGTAATCACTTACAACAGTAAGGTTGATGATTTTCAAACTTTTGGGCTCGATCGTATTCAAGAAATTAAACCATCAAAAGCGCCTTATTCATACAACAAAAACATCGCTGCAATTTTCGACAATGTGATAGGCGTTACAATGCCCTACGGCGCAAAAGTTGTAAAAATTGATGTTTGGTTTGAACCTTTAATTGCCCATTATCTTTTAACCAATCATTTACATCACTCACAAAAAGTGAAATCACAAAATAAAAAAGGCGTAATTTTTAGTTTTGAACTCATCCCAAATAACGAATTAAAAAGAGCACTGCTCAGTTGGGGCCAATTTTGCAAAGTGCTAAAACCAAAAAGTTTTGTGCAAATAATGAAAGAAGAAGCGCGATTGATGAATGAAAATTATCAATAATATAAACCAGTTTTATCTAAGCTTAACCTTTATTTTTTTAATCTAAACGCTTATCCTTTATCTTACTAGTAAAAATTTATTCGTTCAATTTACCTTAAATGCTTCAATTGAAACGTGTCGATAATACCGATTACACTTTCAATTTAGTCCAATTGTGGCATTACCTTATTGTACTAATTTCAAGTAGTATCGGCATTAACCATTGCATATTTATTTTTTTTGGACTAAAAAATAAATGCAATTGGTATAAAACGCAGCAATAGCAGTCATTGTAGCGCATGTACTTTTTTGTCTTTCAGGAGGAATCTTTTTTAGATGTTGACTCGCATTAATAAATTATGCGCTGATTTTGTGCTAGCTCAAACCTTTATATTTTAATTTTTAAATCAAACGCTTACTTTTAAAAAGTTTCCTCCTGAATGACACTTTTTTTTATCTTTCATAAGAAATCATTTATCCGATCAACAATAACATTATTCGTTCAATTTACCTTAAATGCTTCAATTGAAACGTGTCGATAAAACGCAGCAATAGCAGTCGTTGCAGAGCATGGACTATAAAACTAATACATGTAGCACTATATTTATCAAATGCGAACAATGAGCTGCGGTGTCATCCAAGCATGCTAATGCTTTGATGACAATTGCCTTGTTTTATCGATTCCACCTATTTTTTGCTTACTTTTTTTTCTTAAAAAAAGTAAGTTTTGCCAGCACTAAAGCCACTTAGAACTTCCTAAGCTAATAGCAAAATGAGTTGGAACCGAATATCAATTAGTAGGTATGCGATGTTGACTGTTTAAAATAAATTTTATTTTAAGAGCACAAAAACGGATAAGCTTGCATTAATAATTTAGGCACTTATTTTATGCAAGCTTAAAACTTTGCATCTTAAAATTTTCCTTAATCGCTTACTTTTAAAAAGTTTCCTACTGAATGACACTTTTTTTTGTTTTGCCAGCACTAAAGCCAATTAGAACTTCCTAAGCTAATAGCAAAATGAGTTGAAACCGAATATCAATTAGTAAGTATGCGATGTTTACTATTTAAAATAAATTTTATTTAGCCCGCACAAAAACAGAAAAGCACAATTCTATTTCAGCATTGCCATAAAATCAATCACATTTTCATCTTCCTCATTCCATTGATATTGCTGCTTAACTCCTAACATGCAATTTGTGAAAGCTACATTTGATTGGCAATTTTCTATCTCTTTAATTGACGCTTCCATGGCAGCGCCATTACCTCCAAATAAATTTTTAATAAACCTAAAACGATCATTTATACCAATTTTACTGCCCAACTTCTTAGGTGTAAAATTCGAATCTTGAATAAGCTCAACAACTGTTTTTTCTTCTTCTTCAACTAAAAAAGCGGATGTAACAATGGTTTCTGCTACTTCAACTTCATCAAGTGCAGTGGCTGCTGCTGTTTCAATAGCTTTTGTTTCCTCAATATTTGTTATAATATCTTCCGATTCAGCACTGTTTTCGCTTTCTATGGATTTGTCAATTACTAAAATTTTCTCTTCAAATTTTATCTGTGTTTCAAAAAATTCATTATTTTTTGTTTCAATAATAATATCTTGCTGAAGTTCCTCTTCTGCTGCATGTTTAAGTACTATATGATCAAATTTTAAACGTTTGGTGCTCTGCAATTGCTCCTCTTCCAAATAATGAATATGATTATATACAATCGATTTTTCATGCAGTTTCCTTATTTTAGAGGTAATTAACTCCAATTCAATGGTTGGAATTCTATGCTCATTTTCAATGTTATCATAATGTACTTTTATACTTCTAATCAAAACCTCTATCTCTTTTAGAATTGCTTTTTTGTCCAAACTCATAATTTTAATTTTACTTTAATGCTTTTGACTATTTTTGGAAATAATTTAAAAAGTAAAACTACAAATTTTATTTTTATGTTAGCACTCTTTATTAATCAGCTTAAATGTAATATATGTTTCTTGAAAATATTGCCAATGTGCAAAGACGTAAAGGATGGATTGAAGTAGTTTGTGGCTCTATGTTTTCTGGTAAAACAGAAGAATTGATTCGTAGGTTAAAACGTGCTAAAATAGCCAAGCAAAGGGTCGAAATCTTTAAACCGGCCATCGATAAAAGGTATGATGACATTAACGTAGTTTCTCACGATTCAAATAGTATTATCTCAACACCTGTTGAGAATGCTTCTTCAATTTTATTGCTTGCCAATGAGGTTGATGTGGTTGGTATTGATGAAGCACAATTTATGGATATGGAAATTGTTGCTGTTTGCAACCAACTTGCCAATAAAGGCATTCGAGTTATTGTGGCTGGTTTAGACATGGATTATCTTGGAAAACCTTTTGGGCCAATGCCCGCACTAATGGCTATTGCCGAATACATTACAAAGGTGCACGCTGTGTGTGTGCAATGTGGTAATTTGGCTAATCATTCTCATCGTATTATTAATGATGAAAAACTTGTCCTTTTAGGAGAAAAAGATAGCTACGAACCGCTTTGCCGCGATTGTTTTGTTGAATCAAATGACTTGAAATAAAAGCATGCAATACAACATTCAGCAAATTGCCAACTTAATTGAAGCCACTTTTACTGCTGACTTTCTTCCTGAAAGTACCATCATCAATACAATTTCAATTGATAGTAGAAGTATAAAAAACAACAGACAATCGCTCTTTTTTGCCATCGTTGGTGCAAGAAACAATGGCCATCAATTCATTCAAAAGCTTTATCAAGAAGGCATACGTAATTTTGTAGTATCTGATAAAAGTTTTTACAACGCCACTTTTAAAGAAGCCAATTTCTTATTGGTCCACGACACCCTTGCTGCATTGCAACGATTAGCCCAAAAACACAGAGAGAAATATAATTTTCCAATCATTGGCATTACAGGTAGCAACGGCAAAACAATAGTAAAAGAGTGGCTCTTTCAATTATTAAGAAATGATTACAACATTGTAAGAAGTCCTAAAAGTTATAACTCTCAAGTTGGCGTACCACTTAGTGTTTGGCAAATTAATGATGATAATAATTTAGGCATTTTTGAAGCTGGTATTTCTTTGCCCAATGAAATGAATAAATTAGAAGCTGTTATTCATCCTCAAATTGGTGTTTTTACGAATATTGGTGAGGCTCACGCAGAAAACTTTGTTGATATTAATCAAAAGATAGAGGAAAAACTTAAACTTTTTGAACAAACCGAAAATTTAATTTACTGTAAAGATTTTGAACTGTTACACCAAGTCATCAAAAAAAGTGCAATTGCACAAAAGGTCAACCTCTTTACTTGGAGCAAAAAAAACAATGCCGATTTACTGATCTTAAAAATCGAAAAAGATAAAATTGAAACCCTTATTCAAGGCATTTACAAAAACGAATTCATACAAATTGTCATCCCTTTTGTGGATGAGGCTTCTATTGAAAATGCTATCCACTGCTGGAGTTTATTACTTTTCCTAGGCCTTGCGCAAGAGCAAATAAAAGAAAGAATGCATTATTTAAGCCCTGTGGCAATGAGGCTCGAGTTAAAACAAGGCATTAATAACTGTTCAATCATAAATGATAGTTACAACTCAGATCTTGGCTCTTTAGCCATTGCGCTCGATTTTTTAAATCAACAAAATCAACATCCTCATAAAACTTTAATTCTTTCTGATATTCTTCAAAGTGGAAAGGAAGAAATAAAATTATATACCGAAGTAGCTGAAATGTGCATCAGCAAAGGTATTACAAGAATTATTGGGATTGGAGAAGCCTTAATTAAAAATCAACACCTTTTTCACTTTAATCAAACATTTTATAAATCAACGGAAGATTTTTTACACCATTTTTCGGCAAACAAGTTTAAAGATGAAACCATTCTTTTAAAAGGGGCTAGGCGCTTTAAATTCGAACAAATAAGTAAATTATTACAACAAAAAGCGCATCAAACAGTGCTCGAAGTTAATTTGAGTGCCTTGGTGAATAACATTAATTATTATAGAAGCAATTTAAAGCCTACAACTAAAATAATGGCCATGGTAAAGGCTTTTTCTTATGGAAGTGGCAGCTTTGAAATAGCAAATGTGTTGCAGTACAATAGAGTAGATTACCTAGCTGTGGCTTACGCTGATGAAGGTGTTGAACTCAGAAAAGCAGGCATAAAATTGCCAATAATGGTAATGAGTCCCGAAATACAAAGTTGCAATAGCATCATAAAATATAATTTAGAGCCGGAGATTTATAGTTTTAAAATTTTAAAAGAATTTATTGAAGCTATTGATAGCAATGCGAAAGAGCGTATTTCAGTGCACATTAAATTAGATACCGGCATGCACCGATTGGGTTTTGAAGAGTCAGACATCAATGAATTATGTGTGCGCCTAAAGAATGCAAACTCAATTGAAGTAAAGTCTGTATTCTCTCACCTAGTAGCTAGCGATGATGTTGAGCATGACGAATTTACAAGAAATCAAATCAGCTCTTATTTAAATATGTGTAATACCATACACAATCATTTAGGTTATGGCTTCTTAAAACATATTTTAAATAGTGCCGGCGCACTCCGTTTCAAAAATGAACAGTTCGATATGGTAAGAATAGGAATTGGCATGCATGGATTTTCAGCTGTTAATCACCCTGCATTTATTCCTACAGTACAGTTAAAAACAATTGTTAGTCAAATTAAAAATATTGAAGCGGGTAAAACTGTTGGCTACAACAGAAAAGGGATTGTAACTAAAAATACTAAAATTGCAACGGTGCCCATAGGTTATGCCGATGGTTATACAAGAAAGTTAGGAAATGGGGCAGGGTGCATGCTTGTGAATGGCGTATTAGCGCCAACAATTGGAAATATTTGTATGGATATGACCATGTTAGATATTACCGATATTGATGTGCAAGAAGGCGATGAAGTAATTGTTTTTGGTGATGGTTACCCCATTGATGATTTAGCAAAAGCTGCAGGTACAATTCCCTACGAAATTTTAACCAATATGTCATCTCGCATTAAAAGGGTTTATTACCAAGAGTAAAGTGGCTAAATTAAAATTTGCAAAACAGAACGATTTCTTTCAGCAAGTGTATCAATTGGTGAGGCTTATCCCCAAAGGGAAAGTAACTTCCTACGGTGCTATTGCAAAATACCTGGGAAGTGCAAAATCATCGCGCATGGTAGGGTATGCTATGAACAACTCACACGTACAAGTGCCACCAGTGCCCGCACACAGGGTTGTTAATAGAAATGGTGTACTTACGGGAAAACATTTCTTTGCACATCAACATGAAATGCAGCAGCTGCTTGAAAGCGAAGGCTTAATAATTGAAAATGATCAAATTCAAAACTTCAGCGACTCCTTCTGGAATCCATCAGAAGCATTGCAATTATACTAAAATAAACTGATGATCCCAAAATGCACTTTTGCAGCCCTTAGCAAGATAGGGTTTTCAAATTGTTTACCCAAAGCATAGGAAATGGAAAAGATACCTGCCTTGGTCTGAAAACTAACGCCAGCGCCAAAGCCATAAGGTGTATCATTAATATATTCATTTTTAGTGTTCAATTCATACCAGGCCGCATTGCCAAATAAAAACAAATAGGAGTTTTGCTCAAACAAAAAGCGATATTCTAAATTACCAATGCCATAACTTGTGGCGTATATCGACTCTTCATCAAATCCTCTTAATGAATTATTTCCTCCAATTCTAAAAGCTTCATTTAAAAAGATGTTTTCAGCTTGCAATGCAGCGCCTTTTATGCCAATATTAATAGTGCTTTGCCTTAAAATTGGTATGTAAAAATCAAGCTGTAAATCACCATTGTATAAAGTGGATTTTAGATTAATATTTTCATAAAGCTTTTCATCAATTTTTGCATTCTTAATAATGGTTTTATTACCTGTAGAGAGATTAGCGCTAATTTTATATCCCTTTCTTGGATTAAATCTATAATCGGTTTTCTCCTGTTTAAGTCCAATGCCGTAACTTAATACTTTAACATCTGCATAATCGGGCAAAGTGCTTAAAAATGCCAGTCCATTTGTCGAAACCAAAGATAGATTTCTATTATTGATAAACACTTTAAAAAAATTGTTCCCACTCAATAAATACTGAATTCCTGCATTTTGTGTTACATCAATAAAAATGGTATCGCGCTGAAACAATTTAAAATTAAAATCCAATCCTAAGGGGGTGTTTAGCAAATAAGGGTAACTTAATTTTGCTTTAATATCTCTTGAGTTAAGCTGCAGTTTGCGCCAATCAATATCTATCAATTCACCACGATTTAATGCGTTCTGAAGTTTTAAATGTGCTTGTCCTGTAAACTCTATTTTACCAGTTTTTTCTGATGGTAAGAAACCAAGCACGCCATCAAACTGATTGGCTTTTTTGCTATCAATATAAAGCACCAATTTATTTTGTGTTGGCGTAAAAGTAAACTCGTATGGTTTTATCGATTTTAAAAAAGGCAATTCTTTAATTCTATTTTCGATGGCCAAAATTTTTGTTTCCTGATAGGCTTGTCCTGCCTTTATACCAAGGTAGTGGTTCAAAAAGTAAGTCGAAATTTTTGAGTTTCCCTTAACAATAATGCTATCGATTTTAATAAATTTATTGGTTTGTAAATTAATATATCCACTAATTTGATGGTCTTTAATTTGAATACTATCGAGATGAATGTTGGCAAATGGATAACCACTATTGTCGCAAATATCAAGTGATTTTTCAAAAATAGCTGCTAGTTTGCTATACTTCAAAGGTCTTTGATTGTAATCGATAGATTTATAGCCAGCTTTATATAAAATATCCCTGTAAAGTGGATTTACACTTAAATAAATCCATTTATATGGTGTTCCTAATTTAAATTGAAGCTCAAAGTTAAGGCTATCCTGCTTCAACAAACTGTAGGAACTTTCAACAAAACCTTTATTTATAGCTTTATTTTGTATTTGCTTTGCCAAATTAACAACACCAATGCTGTCCTTTTCGCTATATTTTTGATTTGTATGCTTCCAAAAATTTTGTTCTTCAGTGCTTATTGCATTGGTAATTACTTGTACCTTAAGTTGCCCTTGCGCCAACAAAATAGCAGGGTAGAGGCAAGTTAAAGCCCAAAAATAAACACAGTATTTAAAATAGTTTATCAACAAAATGGCAATATGGTAAATTTTAAAACGATAAATAAACTAAAATTATCATCAAAATTTGAATAATAATTTTATAAAATTACCTTTGTACCATTCCTACGAAACAATAAATACATTTAATCGTTTCAAAAGAAGAAAGTTAACTGGTAAATATGAAAAAAAACTTACTCATTCTTACAATTTTTTCAGCAGCAATGTTGTTTTTAGCTTCTTGCAAAACGCATGAACGTTGTCCTGCCTACGGTAAAGTCAATCAACCTAAAACAATTGCAAAGTCGGTTTAACGATTTGTTGTAAATAATATTGTATTGAAATGCAAGAAACTGTAAAGTACCCCATCATTACAGAAGCTGCTTTTGATGAAATGTTGTTAGCTTCTGAACAAAACCCTTCGCAAACTTACGCCATATTTAAGCATAGTACAAGATGCAGTATCAGCAGCATGGCGCTAAACAGAATGCAAAAAGCTAATTTTTTAGCTCAATTTAATGTCCCTTTTTATTACCTCGATTTAATTCAATACAGAAATATTTCTAATTATATAGCACAAAAATTACAAATTGTGCACGAGTCACCACAAATTATCATGATCAAAGGAGGGAAGTCTATTGCCCATGCATCACATAGTGATATTAGTTTAGCCTGGATTGAAGATACAATTACGCAATAATTGCTTCAATGTGTTAGCTTGTTATCTTTAATCAATTAGATAAGTTGTAAAAAAAATGTTTAACTGATGATTTTATAAATGTATCAGCGCTTAAAATATAATAGGGCATCATAATAAAACAACTGCATGATGAAACAACTTGCAATTTTATGTTTACTATCCAACTTTTGTCTGACCACTTTCGGACAGACAAATAATAATAAAGGCTTGGCAAATACCGTTACCAAAAACGGGGCAAACGCCAATCAAAAGAATTATTCTAAACTTAAATTGATTGACCAGTTTAACAACATATTGCAAAAAGATACTGCAACAATGATATCAAAAGCCCAATTTTCACCCATTTACATTGGCTTTAAGAAAACTGAAATTAAAATTACATACAAGCCATCAACACTAGGAAATAGAGCTGGTAAAAGAGGCAATCACAAAAAGCCTGACTCAAAATCAATGATCATTACTGTAGACACTACAAAAACTGTTGGCTCACAAATGGGTGTGTATGAAACTTACACCAAAGCTGAATATAGAGACAATAAAATTGCATACCCTGTATTTATTGAAAACCTGTCAAGTGACACTTTAGATATTGGATTTGGTAATGTTTTTCCAATAATAATGGAAGCAAAGGACGAAGATGGAAGCTGGAAAGCCATTCAAAAAAAGTTCATTTATGAATGCGGAAAAGGGCTTTCTGAATTTTATCTTGCACCAAAGCAAATTGCAATTACAACCATGAAACAATTCGAAGGTACTTTCAAAACCAAACTCAGACTTGTATTTAGTTATTCGAGTATAAAGGTATACTCAAACGAAATTGACGGATTTATAAATAGAGGTCAATTTAAATAAACACAAGGCCCTTTAATAGGGGCCAGCAGCAATAGCCATTTCAAAACACTACCCAATTTGCCTTAACAATTTCTAATTTTGGTGAACTTCTTATCATAAAACAAAAAAGGTGCAGTATTACCGCACCCTTTTTGAATCATCTATAAACAATACTTTTTATTTCTTCACCCACTTGGTTAAAAAACCACCATCCATATACAAGGTATATTCAGGATAATCAAGTGTATCAGAGTTGTATGATTTGCCTTTTACATTCGTAACTTTTAAAGGCTTACCTAATTTTTCTTCAACAGCTGCTAGTTCATCACCAATCATAATTTTGTTTGGCCCGCCAGCAAGTCTGCCCTTACATGCAATCGATTTTTGCGTTTGCTCCGTCATTAAATACAACTTTTGTAAAGTACTAATAAGATTTTTATAGGTGCCAATATCATTGGTTCTAATCTCTTCCCCTTTTTCTAAATAAGGTAAACTCTTTTTGAAAATCTCATCAACTTTGGCACTTTCAATCTTGTATTTGTTGTTGTCCTTAATATTATTTACTATTTCACTTTGCTTTACAGCTCTATTGAAATATAGTGCACCAATATTATACAATGCATCAAAATAATTTGGATTAATTGACAACGCCTTATTGTAAGATACTTCTGCTTTGCCAACAAATTCATTAAACTCAGCCTCAGTTGGCGCGGTTTTCCCTTCACCTGGATTTGCTAAATTGTCATAAATAACCCCAATATTGAATGGGAAAATTTCATTGTTTGGTTCTTTACTAATAGCTAATTCTAAATTGATAATAGCTTCTTTATATTTTCCAGCTTCAATAAAATAATTTAATTCTGATAAAATTAAAGACTTGTCGTTAGAATAAGCTTGGCGACCTTTTTGAATGGTAGCAATATAATTAGCTTTATCTCCTTTCTTTGAATAACTATCGGCCAATAAGCTATAAAGTAAAGGACCGTCGCTAGTGCCACCATACTTTATATCAATTGATTTTTGAAAATATTGTATCGCTTTATCGTAGTTTAGAGATTTTTCAGCAGAGATCGCAGCGTTATATACCGCGTTAGAATCTATTGTTTTCATAAATTCTTCGTTCAACTGGATTGATTTTTCAAAATTATTTAAAGCTTCAGCATATTTTTCTGCTTTAAAATTTTCAATCCCGCTGTTACTCGCTATAATAGCACAAATCTTCAAACCTTGTTTTGCTTGAGGATAAATTACTTTCTCATCAAGTTTAATTGTTTCTGCATAAGACTTAGCGGCTTCATCAAGCGCACCACTTTTCAAATCGGCCACTTTGGCATCCTTTGAATTATACAAACTCATGTATATTTCTGCCCTGTTCACCCATGTTTTAGCTTTTGTGCTGGTTTCAGCATTGAGGGTGGCCATATCAATATACTTTTTGGCATCAATCAAATCATTGGGATCTTTATCCTTATTATAATAGCCTAAATAATTGATGGCACTTGTTAAATTACTTTTTTGAGCAAAACTTGTGGTTGCGCCTAAAATGCCAATGCAAAGGGCTAAAATAGTTTTCTTGTTTACTTGCATAAATAATTATGTTTTAATTAATATTTTATTCTTTATCATCGCCAGCTTCTTCACTGCCTTCTTCTTCAGTATCATCTGCTGCTTCTTCTGCGTCATCCGCATCATCATCTTCAGCATCTAATGGTGTATTATCAATCAACTCTTCACCATCAATAGCTGCTGCTTCTTCCTCTTCATCTGTTTCAACTTTTGCTACTGCTGCAATGGCATCGCTGCTTTTAAATTTAATTAATCTAACACCCTGTGTTGCTCTGCCCATCACGCGTAAGTCCGAAACCCTAATTCTAATGGTTAATCCCGATTTATTAATAATCATGATATCATCATTATCGGTAACATCTTTAATGGCAATTAAAGCACCCGTTTTATCAGTAATATTTAAGGTTTTAACTCCTTTTGCACCTCTATTGGTTACTCTATAAGCTTCAATTTCAGAACGTTTGCCATAGCCATTTTCAGAAACAACCAATATATTAGTATCGTTGCTCTTTGCAGCAATCATTCCAATTACTTCATCATTTTCTGCAGCCAACCTTATACCTCTTACACCTGAAGCATTTCTGCCCATTGGCCTAACTTTTTGTTCATTAAAACGAACCAACTTACCTTTACGTGATGCTATTAATATTTCATCTGCGCCACTGGTTAAATGCGCTTCTAAAAGCATATCTCCTTCTTTTACAGTGATGGCGTTGATACCATTCTGACGTGGGCGTGAATAAGATTCAAGTGATGTTTTCTTAATTGTACCCTTTTGAGTACACATAATAATAAAGTTATTCTTGGTATACTCAACATCAGTAAGATCTTTTACATTAATGTATGCCTTAACTTTGTCGTTTGGTGCTATGTTAACCATGTTCTGTATAGCTCTTCCTTTTGAAGCTTTATTCCCTTCTGGAATTTCAAAAGCCCTTAACCAATAGCATTTTCCTTGTTCAGTAAAGAATAACATATAATTATGGGTAGAGGCAACAAACATGTGCTCTAAAAAATCTGCATCTCTTGTGGCAGTGCCTTTAGCACCTGTACCACCACGGTTTTGTGCCTTATATTCAGTTAAAGCAGTACGTTTAATATAGCCCAAACGAGAAATTGTAATTACCACATCTTCATCAGCAATCATATCTTCCATTCTAAAATCATCTGCAGAGTATACAATTTCGCTTTTACGTGCATCACCATATTTCTCTTTCATTTCAAGCATTTCGCCTTTAATGATGCTCATTCTTAGTCCTTCGTCAGCCAATATACTTTTTAAATAGTTGATTGTTTTCATTAATTCATCATACTCTTCTTTTATCTTATCACGCTCAAGCCCTGTTAATGCTCTTAAGCGCATGTCAAGAATTGCTTTGGATTGAATATCAGAAAGTGAAAATTTAGAGATCAACTGCTCCTGCGCCTCATTGGGTGTTGGCGCATTTCTAATAATTGAAATAACTTCATCTAAATTATCTAAGGCTATTAAATAACCTTCTAAAATATGTGCTCTTTTTTCTGCTTGTGCTAATTCATATTTAGTTCTTCTTACCACAACATCATGACGATGCTCAACATAATATTGAATCATATCCTTAAGATTCAACATCATTGGACGACCTTTTACAAGGGCAATATTGTTAACAGAGAATGAGGTTTGAAGTTCAGTAAACTTGTATAACTTATTGAGAACTACATTAGTTATAGCATCTCTCTTAATTTCATATACAATACGCATTCCGTCTCTATCGCTTTCATCACGTATGTCAGAAATACCTTCTATTTTTTTATCATTTATTAAATCGGCTGTTTTTTTAATCATTTCAGCCTTGTTAATCATAAATGGAATTTCGGTAACAATAATCTTTTCACGACCATTGGCATCAACCTCAATATTAGCCTTTGCACGCATAACTATACGTCCTCTACCAGTTAAAAAAGCCTCCCTTACGCCTTCGTAGCCATAAATAATACCGCCTGTTGGAAAATCAGGCGCTTTTACAAACTGCATTAACTCTTCAATGGTAATTTCTTTATTATCAATGTAGGCCGTGATACCGTCAATAACCTCGGTAAGATTGTGCGGAGGCATATTCGTTGCCATACCTACAGCAATTCCGCTAGCTCCGTTCAATAATAGATTCGGAATCTTACTAGGAAGCACTGTTGGTTCTTCCAAGGTATCATCAAAATTAAGTCGCATATCAACTGTTTCTTTGTCAATATCGGCCAACATTTCTTCAGCTATTTTCTTTAAACGTGCTTCAGTGTAGCGCATTGCTGCTGGACTATCTCCATCAACTGAGCCAAAATTACCTTGTCCATCTACCAAAGGGTACCTTAAGCTCCATTCCTGAGCCATACGCACCATTGCATCATAAACTGAAGTATCTCCATGAGGATGGAACTTACCTAAAACCTCACCCACAATTCTGGCAGACTTTTTATAAGGCTTATTTGACATAACACCTAATTCGTACATGCCAAACATTACCCTGCGGTGAACAGGTTTCATCCCGTCTCTTACATCAGGCAATGCCCTTGAAACTATAACCGACATAGAATAATCTATATAGGCGGTTTTCATTTCCTCCTCAATGTTAATTTTGATAATTTTTTCTCCGTCTGCCATTTTTTCAGTTAACTTTTATTTTTGTTATGCGTTATGTGTTCTTAAAAAATAAGTGCCGAAGATAGTCAATAAATGCTTACCAACAGCCTAAAAAAAAGCTAAAAGATATCAGCATATTTCTTAACAAATATATGTTGAAAGATATATATTATTTATTTAGGCATGATTTTTTAAGTAATGTAATATTGTTGAGTTCAAATTTAATTTTACATTTGACACTAGCAGTTATTAATTCGAAAAATAAAAATACATAATATGGAAGCTAAATTTTCACCCAGAGTTAAGGATGTAATTACCTTCAGTCGTGAAGAAGCGCTCCGCTTGGGGCACGATTACATTGGCACAGAACACCTATTACTAGGCATAATAAGAGACGGCGAAGGAGCAGCTATTCAAATTTTAAGGGCTCACAGTGTTTCTCTCGAAGAATTGAGAAAAGCCTTAGAGTCGGGCATTAAAAAGGTGGGCAAAATGGCTATCAACATTGGTAATATACCACTCGTTAAACAAGCCGAGAAAGCTTTAAAAATTACTTACCTAGAAGCAAAAATGTTCAAAAGTGATTTAATTGGCACAGAGCATTTGCTGTTAAGTATCCTAAAAGTTGATGATAACCTGGCTGCTGCCATTTTAAATAGGTTTAATGTAACTTATGACAGTGTTAGAAACGAATTAGAAAAAATGACCGATAATCCCGACATTAGAAGCGAATTCCCGAGCAATGCTGGTGATGATGAGCCAGAAGATGACGGAGCTTCATTTGGTCAAAGTGCCAAGAAAACAGTTGACCCTAAATCTAAAACGCCAGTTTTAGATAACTTTGGAAGAGATTTAACCAAAGCAGCAGAGGAAGATAAACTTGACCCAATTGTAGGTAGGGAAAAAGAAATTGAACGTGTTTCTCAAATATTAAGTCGTAGAAAAAAGAACAATCCCATTTTAATTGGTGAGCCAGGTGTTGGTAAATCAGCTATAGCTGAAGGATTGGCTTTAAGAATTGTACAAAAGAAAGTGTCTCGTGTATTGTTCAATAAAAGAGTAGTTACACTTGATTTGGCTTCGTTGGTGGCAGGTACAAAATATCGTGGCCAATTTGAGGAGCGCATGAAAGCAGTAATGAATGAATTAGAGAAATCGCCTGATGTGATTTTATTTATAGATGAAATTCATACCATCATTGGCGCAGGTGGCGCAAGCGGATCGCTTGATGCAAGTAATATGTTTAAGCCAGCTTTAGCAAGAGGTGAAATTCAATGTATTGGTGCAACAACACTAGATGAATATCGTCAGTACATAGAAAAAGATGGCGCATTAGAGCGACGCTTTCAAAAAGTGATTGTGGAGCCTGCAACAGCAGAGGAGTCGGTAATTATATTGAACAACATCAAATCAAAATACGAAGATCATCACAATGTAATATACACCCCCGAAGCTTTACAAGCTTGTGTTACTTTAACACAACGTTATATTAGCGATCGTCATTTGCCAGATAAAGCGATTGATGCAATGGATGAAGTAGGAGCGAGGGTGCATATCACAAATATTAATGTGCCTCAAAGTGTGCTTGAAATTGAAAAGAAAATTGAAGAGATTAAAATTGAAAAAAATCGCGTAGTGCGTAGTCAGAAATATGAAGAGGCTGCAAAATTGCGTGATACAGAAAGACAATTGCTTGAAGATCTTGAAAAAGCGAAGAAAATTTGGGAAGAAGAAACTAAAAATAACAGACAAGTAGTATCTGAAGACAATGTGGCTGAAGTAGTGGCCATGATGACCGGGGTGCCTGTTCAAAGAATAGCTCAAAATGAAGGCGCTCGTTTAATGAAAATGTATGATGAAATTCATGATAAGGTAATTGGTCAAAATGAGGCCATAAAGAAAATAGTGAAGGCTATTCAAAGAAATAGAGCTGGATTAAAAGACCCGAATAAACCAATTGGCTCATTTATTTTCTTAGGACCTACCGGTGTTGGTAAAACTCAATTGGCCAAAGTGCTTTCAAAGTATTTATTTGATAGTGATGATGCTTTAATTAGAATAGACATGAGCGAATACATGGAGAAATTTGCCATTAGCCGTTTGATAGGAGCGCCTCCAGGATATGTAGGTTATGAAGAAGGAGGACAATTAACCGAGAAAGTACGCAGAAAACCCTACTCAGTTATCTTACTTGATGAAATTGAAAAGGCACATCCTGATGTATTTAACTTGTTATTGCAAGTGCTTGATGATGGTCAAATTACCGATAGTTTAGGGAGAAAGATTGATTTTAAAAACGCAATCATCATCATGACTTCTAATATAGGTTCGCGTCAATTGAAAGAATTTGGCACCGGTGTTGGTTTTAATACCTCCGCTAAATCATCATCTGTTGAAGTTCAATCTAAAAGTGTGATTGAAAATGCCTTAAAAAAGGCTTTTGCCCCAGAATTTTTAAATAGAATTGATGATGTAGTGATGTTTAATAATTTAAGCCGCGAAGACATTCATCAAATTATTGATATTGAATTAAAGAATCTATACAAACGTATGGAAGATTTAGGTTACAAAATCAAAATGACTGAAAACGCTAAAGATTATATTGCTGACAAAGGATTTGATCCAAGCTTTGGTGCAAGACCATTAAAAAGAGCCATACAAAAGTACCTTGAAGATCCGTTAGCGGAAGAAATCATCAAAGCTAAGTTAGGCGAAGGAGATGTGATAGAAGTTGACTTTGATAAGGAAAAGGTAGAAATTACCATTCAAGTAATCAAAGCTAAAAAGAAAAAAGCTAAAGATGAATAAATAAAGTTTTAAACCTAAAAAAGCCCTTAATTGGGCTTTTTTTTATCTACTTAATGAAGCTTTTTTTTTCAATCAATTAAAACATGACAATTATCATTTTTCTTATTTTTCATTAAAACTACATTTGTTGCAATAAAAAATAATAAAATGGAAAAACATAACTTGCACAACGATTTCCCCGAATGGAATGAGAAAATTCACTCTTTAAAAGTTTCTGATAATCATTTCAGAAAACTTTTTGATCAATATCATGAAATAAACAACACAATATATAATATTGAAACGGGTGCCGAAGTAGTTACTGACGAAATTTTAAATGATTACAGATTAAAACGGGTGTATTTAAAAGATCAATTATACGAACTACTAAAAAAGGATTAGATGATTACTAAACAATAAAAAGCCCTTAAAGAAAGGGCTTTTTTGTTGAAATTGCATCCTATGCTTTGCAAACATATTCAAATATAATCTTTTTAATATTTTACACAATTAACTTAATAGTTCAAATACCCATGTATGTCCATTTTTTTGAGCGAAGGAATGAACATTCTCGGTTAGTATAGATTTTATATCTCCTTTGGAATATAGCAGCGCATTTGCCGCTTCAATTATTATTCGTGAATTTGTTTCATTATCATGTAAAGCAGTAATTCTTCTTGGTGGGAAAATGGTACTAAGTTCTCCTTGTTTTTTAAATATGCTATGAATAGTAAGCTGTATAATTAATTCGGCAATGCTTTCTATTTTATTGTCCGACTTTCGATAAAGTTCTTCTATTAATAATCTGAAATCTTCATCCTTTAAAGCTGTTTTTAAAAACCCACTAAATGCAAGTGCCTTTATGCTTCTGGCTAGCACCCAGCAACGTTCATAATGTAATACTTTATTTGAATATTGAAGAATTCTGTCGATATGCGCTGGCAAGCTTTTTTTTAATTTATTTTGTTTAAAATCAATTAAAATCTCTAGCTCCAAATAACGTGATAATTCATGAAAATGCAATTGTTCAAAAGGCATATCTAATCTCCATACACCTGAATTTAGCAATGAAATATATTGATTTTTGTTTTTGTAAATAGACTGTGATAATAAAAAGGAATTTACAAAAAGTTGGTTTCTTGTTTTATTATATTCTGATTGGTAATACTTTTCAAGAGCGAATGAATAATACCCGTTTGGGTCGTCTTCATCTACAAAGCTTTCGTAAAACAAAATCCTTCCGTTTTCTATTTCAATTAATTTTTTGAGAAAAATGCCCTTATTATTGCTTTGTCTGACCTTGTTGCCTAGCAGCATGGCTAATTCGTTTTTAAAGGTGCTCTTTATTTGAAAGCTATTTAAGATGTGCTGTACATTTTTCCAATCTTCGTTAGCTATCGCTATCTCCAGTGTTATTAATGAGTAATGACCTGTGCTAAAGGCTTCTGATGGCATATATAGTGCATCTTCTAACTCCTCTTTAATAGTTTTGCAGAAATGAGCAAATGAGGAATATCCTATATATACACATATAAGATTTAATGTGGACGTATAGGGCCGGTGGTTGCTTTTCATTAACCCGAAAAATCGAGCCAATGTATGCGCCGAAATAAATATATTATGATTTGCTAAACTTTCGGAAATAATTTTACACTGATTGAATTCGTTAACCATTACTTGCAAATGATTTTGGAAACGAGTGGCAAGTTCTTTTAAATATAAATGTTCGGCAAGTTCATTTGCAACCTTTTTCATGGTCAAATATAAACACTTTTAAAGGATGTAAATTAATGAACCCCAAAAGATGCAATAAGATGCAACGGTCAAACTTTGTTAGTTGATATATATTTGTAAAAAGTAAAACTTAAATGAGGTAAGCCTCAAAAACTTACACAAAAGTAATCAATAATTTTATACACTAAAAAAAATGACAAAAGCAACAGGTAGTTCCAGAGGAACCAACTCAACAAAGAAAAAAGCATTAGATGGCAGAACAAAAGCAGCCAAGGTTATGAGTGGGAAATTAGATGCTAAGAAAAAAATTTAATAATAATTTAAAAACGAGGAAGCTGAAAATCGTTGAAAGAGTAAGTAATTAAATTAAAAAAACAATAAAATTATGGCAGAAATATCATTTACAGGCAATAAATTATTAAAATCAGTTGCAAATGAGTTTACAAGTAAATTTCCTTATTTATGGCTTAGGTTTTATAATAAAGAAGGGGGCGCAAACTCATGGGATGTAACACATGCATCGATACGTGCTAAGAAATCAGAAAGTGAATTATCAACCAACGCATCAATGAACGTAGGTACTTTTGAAAAAAGGTACGAAGAGGCGTATGGAGTAAAAATTGAAGTCATGTACATAAAAGCAGATAGGAAATATCGTTCTTTAGACGAGGACAACCATTTAACATTAGCTGAATACAATAAAAAAGTTGCCGAAAAGGGAGCTCAAAAAGCTAAAGAGGCTATTCCAAGTTTTAAATAATTTTAAATAAATTAAAAAAATTAATTAGTGTCTGTCTATAGAGTCGGCATTAAAACTTAGAACGTTATTGCGAAGGAGGCACTACTGAAGCCATCTCACACCAATATATGAGATTGCTTCGGCTAAAAAAAGCCTCGCAATGACGACCGTTATTGGCTTTATTTCAAACAAAACAATTTTGGTTCAAAAATTTGAAATCCAGAATTCTGAAGCTTAAAATTTGCATAAATAAAATAAATAAAAAAATATAGAGATGAAAATAGAAGTTAAATCAGCAGCTGCCACATTAGGTAAATTTATGGTGGAATTCAATAATGTATACCCTACTATTTTTTTACGTTTTTATAAAAGCGATGATTTTAGTGTAGACAATAGATATCCGCACAATACAAAGGTTAAAGATTTTGTACCCCTTCCAGTTGTTATTGAAGCCTCAGAAAATATAACCTTATTAGAAATGGACAAGCTACTAACAAAAAAATTAGGTGTGAAATATATTGAAATAGTTTATTATCCAAAGACAGGGGCTGGAGCACTTCGTTTTGTTGGCAGCGAGCTACAAATGTCAATAAAACAAATTATGGAAAAAGGTATAAGGGAAGAGTGGTTGACGGAAAAACAAAAAGGAAAATTAAAGCTTTCTTAAATTGCCTTTTATTACTTCGACAGAATCATAACACAATTTAATTGCTACTTGCAAAATTAAATAGAATACTACATCATAGGGCGCCATAATGAGGCTTAGAAAAACAATTTAAGTGCACAAAGAATAACATTAAAGGATTAAATGACAATAGAAATTTCGCTGACCTCGCTTTCTGTTATAGCCATTTCATCAAAAACAGCTGGTTATATTGCATTTGTAATTTCGCTAATTGTAGCAATTATTACGTTTGTTATAACATGGCTAGTTTCTGAATTTTTCATTCCTCCCCGCAATCATTGGTCTCAATGCCGTTATTCTATTTTCGTTCTTAAGTTGGGCATGGCTAGCGGTGCCGCATTTTGGTTTTTTTTGATTGTAGGAAGTGCTATCAATAGCTATTTAGGAAAATAGTAGCTGTTTTGTAAAATAAGAACTAAACAAATCAGGTATGTAAAAAAGGAGATAAAAAACACCCTTAGCTATGCGAACAGAACGCTTTAAATTAAAATAAATTTAATGCTTTTGCTAAATATAATGGCGGTATTGTAATTATAACTGCCCATCCTGAGTGGTTTGAATAAATAATAAAGAAAACCTCCAAAATGCCTTATAAAGATACTAGGTTTTCTATAACAATTAAATAAATAATAAACTAAATTGGCGACTACGCAAAATAATTATGGCAGATATAAAATTTGACAGCAACAAAACCCTTGCAACTATTAATAAAGAGTGGTTGGCAAAATTCCCTTATGTGTACATTCGTTTTGTAGATCATCCAAAGTGGAATGTAACTCATGCAATTATAAGAACAAAAGAAGGTGCAGCTGAATTTAGCATAAATGCAGGAATGAATGTGGGAACTTTTGAGGCAAGACATAAAGATGCCTATGGCGCTGCGGTTGAATTATGTTATGTAAAAAATGGTAGAATGTACCGGTCGTTGGGTGAACATAATTCTTTAACTTTAAATGAATTTAATGCTTTTGCAAAAGAAAAAGGTGGTGTTGAAATTACGACTGCTCACCCTGAGTGGTTTGTAACATCAATAAAAGATACCGATATTCTGAGAGTTGGATCAAAATACGCAGGTGGCATTGTTTTTTATCTTGACAAGACAGGAAGCCATGGTTTAGTATGCGCAGATAAAGATTTTGGAGAGGTTAGATGGGGTGAAGCCAGCCGCTTATGTCTTGAATCAAATCATAATAGTTATAATGATTGGCGCTTACCTACTAAAGATGAGCTAAATTTATTATACCAAAACAGAGATGTGGTTGGCGGTTTTGCTAATGAAAGGTATTGGAGTTCTACGGAGTACTCTCACACTGGTATGTGGGCTCACCGTTTCAACGATGGTCGCCAGTTCGCCTACCGTAACGATCAATTCAACTTCTATGTTCGTGCAGTCCGGGCTTTTTAACTATTTATCAATTTAACTATTTTTAATAACCGCGAAGCGGTCGATTTTTTTTTAAAAATGGCTCAATATAGAAAAGAAGGATGTATAAACGATTTTTGAAAGTTTGTAAGAAATAACCAACTAACCGCTAACAGCACCTACAAGAAATTG
>CAMBZU010000037.1 GCA_945872355.1 Chitinophaga pinensis | reverse complement strand
TATTGTACTTTTCCATCATTGATAAAAAATAGCCCTTGTAACGCTTTTCAAACAAGGTGATAAGCGTATTTTTTTTGCCAGTTGCATGATCCTTTCCTGCTGCTTGCCAATACAAATGATTGTAAGCATGTTCAAAAGGAGTATTACGGTCAATGGTTGCTCTAAATCTATAATCAATTAAATTGATAAGCTCAGTTGATGAAAATTCTATGAGGCGGTATTGAGCACTTTGAAAGCCACTTGCAGGTGTTAAAGTATTTCTAAATTTCATGTATTGCGCTCTTTCCATGCCATCGCCCATAATGCTAAAAGAAGAAGATAACATATCAAAATAACGACTTATTCTTCTTAATTTTTCGGTAAAGAAGCTAGCTTCTAAATTTTCAGTATCGCTTACCTGATTTATTTCCCACAAAATCATTTTAAACAACAATTCATTTATTTGATGATACATGATAAAAACCATTTCATCAGGCTGCGTTGTTCTTTGTATTTGCAAACTAAGCAGCGCATCTGGTAAAATATAATCCCAATAAGTAATAGGATTTGCCCAAACTAAACCTTCTAAATGCACATTTGTTTGCTGCCCAATTGCTTCAAACTTTGTGTTTAATCGATTAATAATTTCTTGTTGATTATCGATAGCCATAATTAATATTATTTAAATTAAACTCAAATTAGATACTCTTAGGAAAAATCATTATTGAAGTTTCGCTTCAAAACAAATCTAAAAATATTTTTATACTATTTTATTGAAATGCATAATCTGAAAGATATTGAAATCTTGGACTCAATGCCCCATCCTTTGCAATTGTGGCTCTTTCTATAATTCCTTCATTATCATTTATCAACAAAGCTGGCAAAACTTTATCAATGAGCTCTTTTCCAAAGTCTTCAGATGCATCTCTTGGCAATTCACATGGTAAATTATCTACAGACATTACTGTAATGGTGCTATTATCAAAAGGCTCAGCAATTTCTTCGCTCATTGGATTATACCCAAAAAACTTATTTTCGATTGTTGTCGATTTACTAGTAGAAGGAATAGAACCATCGATATCACAAGTAATATCTGCAATTACGCTAATATGAAAATCATGAGCACGCATTTCCTCTTTGCTAAACAACTTTGGCGCAGCTGGGTTCCAATAACTACAATGCAATAGTAAATCGCAAGCTTTTGTAAACTTGCTAAAAGTTGATCTAAATTTCTCTGGATGCTTATAAAAACTTTGTAAATTCCAACCTGATCCATCCATGGCCTCATTGTAGTTGTTGCTATGCAATTGTACATAGGTAGGTTCTCTAAAAGAGTATTTTACAAACTCAAAAGGAGTTACTCTTCTAATTTGCATCGCACCTAATAATTCTACAGCACCATTGGCTACACGTCCGTTGCCTGTTACAATTATTTTAACATTCGGCAATCTAATTTTTTGCAATTCAATCATCATTTCACGCTTGTCTCTGCACAAATGCGCCGGCTTAATGTCGTATAAATTATATTTTAAACCATAACCCATTAACCCATTATAGGTTCCAACTATACCAGCATAATGACCAAAACCTATAATTCTATTATAATCAGCATCAACAAGACATTCGTAATCTATAAGTTGAATTTTTTTCTTGATAATCTCCTGAATCAATTTCTTATTGTGGGGTTGCTTTTTAATTGTATGAGAAAAAAACATATACTGCTTACCCGCAATTAAAAGCTCAGCTGGCACTTCTTTAACGCCAAATAAAATATCACAATCATCAACATTGTCAACCAATACAAAGCCTTCTTTTTGATACTCCTCATTTGAATAACTTCTTGTGTCGCTTTTTTGCACAAAAACTTTTGTTCCAGAAAAACTCTCTTCAATCATTTTGCATTGCGCTGGCGTAAATGGAACTCTCTTATCTGCCGAAACTTTGCCTTCTTTTAAAATACCAATCTTCATAATTCCTATATTTGTTCAATGATGCTATCCTAATTATTACTTAAGTCGCAAAATTAGTAATAGTTCTGATATGTTTTGTGCTAAAAAAAGCAGTAAATCAATAACCGAAAATACATTTATTAAATTTATTAATGCATTCAATAGAAGTTACTAAAGTTAGAATTGATAAATATTTATGGGCCATAAGGCTTTTTAAAACCAGGTCTCTTGCAGCGGCAGCCTGCAACGAAGGCAAAGTAAAACTTGACCAAGAAAATCCTGTTAAAGCTTCAAAAATTGTAAAAACTGGAGAAATATTCAGTATTAGAATTGAAGGAAAACGCAGCGTTATTCAAACGGTTAAAATAATTGAAAAACGTGTGGCTGCTCCCCTAGCCATTGAATGTTACAATGATATTACGCCCGAAGAAGAGAAAGAAAAACAAAAGCTAGTGAGTGCATTCTACTTTCCAAGCGGAAAAAAAGGGAATAAACAAGCTAGACCAACAAAAAAAGACAGAAGAAAAATTACAGAATTAAGAGGAGATATTTAATTTGAGGGCTCATTGCTTGTTTTATTAAAAATATAGCGATCTTCCCTAGGGCCATATAAAATTGGGTTTCCCTGCTCTACCTTCACCTCAAAATTATCAATTTGAATATTTTTTTTGTAAAGATTTAGGACATATACGGTAATTTTATCGTCAGGTGATTTTAAAATAGGCAACCTAACAGCATAATAGCAGCAATTCCAATCATCTATTTTAGTGATAAAGGACTTTAAATTTAAACTAGTCCAAAAATAATTCTCTGCGCCATGATTTATACTAAAAACCAATGCAGCATCTGCATCATTACTTTGAGTTTTTAGAGATACACGCGCATGAATAATATTTGAAGTATTATTTGTAATTTCATTTAAGGGCAATGAAAATGTTGAGCTGTATTCAATTTTTTCATTCATTGTCTCAAATGTATTCACTACACCACTGCTATCTTTCGAGAAAATAATTGGATTTGTAAAATGCTTTTGTTCAACCTCATAGTTCTGACAAAACACTTTATCTACAACCTTAATTTGCCTTATGGAATCAAGAGAGTTTCTGCTATATAAGTAGTATTCTGAATTAAAATATTGTACCTTTTCAATTAAATATGGATATTTATCTTGAATGATTTGATTTATTTCGGGCGGACAGTCAGAATTAGTCCATGAATACATAAAATAAGGTGTATTCGATTTTCGAACTACATTAATTACTTCAGTTAATTCCGCTCTACCAGCATTATGGTAAAACTCAAACTTACTTTTATTACCTAGTTTTGAGAGATAATAACCAATGTATGAAGAATCGGTAATATTGATAGCCCTGGTAATGTTTGAAGCGCCATATTTTCTGTCTGCGCTATTTATATGTTCAGCAATTTCCTTAAATCGAGCAAACTCATTACTTCCATTAAATTTGTTGATCGCAAATAGCTGTATTGAACCAACAACTAATATAGCTGGAACGAGAACAAAAACAGATTTTTGATTAATTGGCGTAATAGAAAAAAGAAAAAATAGAAAAAAGGGATAAGAAAAAATAAGAATGCTATGTTGTAAAACTGGTGAAACATAAATACTATAAAAATAGGCTGTAAGCAGAGGTATTAAAAACCAAATTAAAGCAACCCACTTCATTTTGTTTTCGGGCATCTTGTAGGGCAATTTAATTGCGGCAATGAGCGCAAATAGCAATATAAATAGCAAATACCATTTAGAGTTATTAAACATGTATTTAGTATACATTTGAAAATAGCTACTATCTGGTGGCGCTAACCAACCCAAGCCTCCTGCCGAAAATTGTTGAATAGTTATTTTTAAATGAGGCAAAAACAATATTACTGCGGTAGCCCCACAAAACAGGTACATCTTTCTGTTTAATTTAGAAACCAAAAACAAGCCCGATAACCCTATAATGGCCACCATTAAAAAACTAAAATAATGATTATACATGCTTAATATCATTCCTGATACAAAGAAAATTAAACTTAAAAATTTAGGTTTTTGATTCTTTTGCAGAAAAACAAAGCCGTTCCAGCCGTGGACTGTTAAAAGCACAAAAAACAAGCCTGTGCTATATGGCCGAGCTAACTGACTATACAAAATAGCAAACTGTGAAACGGCCAATGTGGCTGAAATAAGCACAGCAGCATAGTAATTAAACCACTTTCTAGAAGTTAAATAGGTCATGTAAACAGAAAGAATCCCCATTATTACGAAAGGCAATCGCAAGGCAGCAACTGAAGTTCCAAAAATTTTACACCAAAACCATATGATAATCTGCGTTCCTGCAGGGTGAAAGTCATTTTGCACGTATACAAAAACATTATTATACAAACTTCCATAACTATATCCTAGCAATGCACTTAATTCATCATTTGTGAGTGACCAGCTGTAATAACCATAAAGCCTTAACACTGCAGCGAATGACATTACCAGCGTTAAAAGCCAAGTTTTAGAATTTAAAATCTTCACTATAAAATTGATTTATGCAAATATAACTTTTGAATTCAAATTCCTGTGATATTAATTAAATGTTAAAAATTATTTGTCAATTAAATTAGTCGCTAATTTTAAGTATACTTGTATACAATTTCCATAAACATATCTATACAAAAGTGCTTTTCATGAAACATAACACCATAACAAACGTTTTAAACTACATGTAATTATAAATTCGCCATCAAAATGAAATATAAAACACAATTCAAGTTTTTATTTTTGATGACAATTGATTAACTAAAAAATACGAAATAAATAAATCATTAATATAAATTTCTGCGCAATGAAACAAATCACTACTAGCCTGCTCACCGCTTTACTAGGCTTTTTGGGATTGACAAATCAAGTCAAAGCCCAATCAGATGCAATACTGGTTCCAACCTATCAAAATCAATCTGAAATGCCAGCTAAAATTAAGCCTGAGCAAAAATTACTTAAACAATTACCACTTGTAATTATAAATGAAAATGGGGTTGATTTAAGCCTTTTTAAAAGCGAAATGAATGTATGGATTGAAAAAAATCCATCAATCCTAAAGCAACTTGAAAAATCAATTAGAGATCTAATTTCAGCAAACCAATTTAATGAACTCGCCGAAATATTAATTGAAATGGAACACAGCAGAGAACTTGCTTCGATTAATTACAAAGGAGGTAAACATGAATAAGTTTTTATCCATCAAGTTTAATTGCCTAATCGGCTCAATTATTTCTTTATTTTTACTTTCAATTTCTGTGAATGCACAAGTGGCATTTCCTAATTATTCTTTCACAAGCTCAGTGGGTACATATACTCCAATAGTTTCTGGTACCGTTGCTGTTGCATCAGATGAAATTACACAAACTGCTTGGGATGCCAATACCATAAATTCAATTCCAATTGGCTTTACATTCAGTTACAATAGCACATCGTATACTACTTTTAGTATTTGTGCCGATGGCTTTATTGCTTTGGGAAATAGCGTTACTCAAGTAACAACACCTATTTCTAGTGTAAGTGGAACAAATAATGTGATAGCTGCTTTTGGCAGAAATTTAATTGGAACACATACATTTAACGGCAATATTGCAAGCGGGTCTGCAACGGTTTCATCAATTGCTCAAACAGGCGGAATACAAATTGGCTCAAGAATTTATGGAACAGGAATTCCAGCTGGAACTACAGTGCTATCTAAAACTGCAACTAGTTTGGTTATGTCTGCAAGCGCAACACTTGCCACAACAGGTGCCATTTGCACCCAATATACAAGTGAAATTAGCTACCAAACAATTGGCACTTCCCCAAATAGAACTTTAGTGGTTCAATGGAAAAATGCAAGAGGATTTGGTATCAATAACCAAAGGTATAATTTCCAATTAAGATTAAATGAAATTGACAACTCAATTGAGATAGTATATGGTGATTGTTCTTTTGCAAATGCAACTGGAACGCTCACTCCCGGCCCCCAAATAGGCCTCAGAGGCAATTCAAACAGTGATTATAATAATAGATTGGTGAATGCTGGTTCTGGAAATGATTGGAATTCAAGTGTAGATGGAGTGGCTGCTAGCGCTAGCTGTCCGGTTGGATCCACAATCACCCCACCTGCTAATGGACGAACATATAAATGGTCAACGATTGCACCATCTGCTATCGACATAAGTGTTAACGCTTTTTTAAATCCTGGTGTTGGATGCGGCAATGCCTCTGAAACAGTGAGTGTTCAATTAAAAAACGAGGGAAGTGCAATACATAATTTTGTTTTAAACCCAACCACAGTTACTGTAAACATTACTGGTGAAATAACTACAACCTTAACTACCATTATAAATACTGGCACTCTGGCTATCAACGGAACACTTAATGTAAACTGTTCGCCCACAATAAATATGAGCGCAAATGGAACATATAATTTTTCTTGTTCTCATGCTACTCTTAGTGATGGCAATGCCTTAAATAATTCATTGGCAAGTATTAGCCGCTTAATAGCAAGAAATACTAGTTTTCCTTACAATGAAACCTTTGCATCTTCGCCAAACCCTGCCTATCTCACACAAGCTATTGCCCCAAATACAACTGACAATTGGTCAATACTCTTTGGAACCAGTTTTGTTCCTGGATTTATTGCACCGCCTAGTTTAAATACAGTAAATAATGGTTATGCAATTTTTGCAAGTTATGATTATGTAGCTGGCAAAGAAGCCAGATTGATATTACCTTGTATGGATTTTTCTGGCCTTACTTCGCCAGTAATAACAATTAGCATGGCACAAGATAACAATGCTTTCTTTGCTAATGATAGAATTCGTTTCGAAGTATCTTTAGATGGTGGAAACACATGGGCATTTGTTTCAGGCGCTCCAGTTTGCAGCAGATACAATGCTGCAGCAGGCACAATGTTTTGGCAAGACTATACCGCTTGTCTTTCAGCCTATGCCGGAAATTCGAATGTTAGATTGGCTTTGAGAGCAACTAGTGAAAATGGTTTTGATATGGCCATTGACCAAGTTACAGTAGAAAATGCCTGCCCTACAGTAAACACACTAACAGCAACAGCAGTTGGTTTTTCAACAGCAACACTGAATTGGAATACTATTGGTTGTAATTCTTCAGGTTTTGATGTTGAATATGGCCCATCTCCTGCTGGACCTTACACTGCGCTTAATTTAGGCTTGGTGAATACAATCAATCTAACAGGCCTAACAGCCTCTACGGCTTATCATTTCAGAGTTCGTACAATTTGCAGTGGGCCACTAAGCCCTTGGAGTGCTTTTCAACCTTTTGCAACACTGGCTCCTCCGCCTGTAAATGATGGTTGCCCAGGGTCAACAATATTACCAACATTATCATGTAGCTTTACAGCTGGAACAACAGTAAATGCAACCTCATCAGGAGCTCCAGCACCAAGTTGTGGAGGCAATCCAGATGATGATGTTTGGTATACCTTTATTGCACCATCAACCAACGTTTCTATCACCGCTCAGGCTACCTCTGGGATAGATATTGTACTAGCATGTTATCAAGATAACAGTTGTGTTGCCCCAGCCTTAGTTAATTGTGTTGATAATACTTTAGCAGCAGGCACTGAAACGCTTAATGTTACAAGTTTAACTACTGGAAATACATACCGCATTAGAATTTACGACAAGAATACTGCAAGCTATGGAACATTTAATATTTGTGTAAGCTACATTCCTAATCCACCTCTTAACGATAATTGCGCTGGCGCCATCTCATTAACGCCTGGTGTTTCATGTGTAAATACTTCTGGAACGGTTGAAAATGCAACACTCTCAACACCTGCTACTGCATGCGGTGGAAATGCGAATGATGATGTATGGTATAAATTTACGGCAACTTCAAATGCTGTTGATATTACAGGTGTTGGCTCAATTGGAATGGATATGGTCATTGAATTAAACAGTGGTGGATGTGCAAGCTTAAGCAACTTAGCATGTGCTAATTTATCAGGTTCAGGAGGTACTGAGGTAATCTCGCAAGGTGGTTTAACCATAGGAAATACATACTTAATAAGAGTGTATGATTATGCAGCAGGATATCCATCCAATGCTAATTTTGATATTTGTGTAGTAAATCAGGTGGTTCTTTATCCTCCACCAGCAAACGATTTATGTGCCAATGCAATTTCAATATCTTCAAATTCAAGTTGTGTTGTAACGTCTGGCTCAACATTAGGCGCATCCAATTCAGGATTGGCTGGCAACTTATGTGGAGGATTTGTGGCTA
Organism: Chitinophaga pinensis; assembly: GCA_945872355.1. Lineage (GTDB taxonomy): Bacteria > Bacteroidota > Bacteroidia > UBA4408 > UBA4408 > CAIKXD01. The sequence goes on along the minus strand of CAMBZU010000037.1, from coordinate 25,730 downwards.
ATCCTGACGATGATGTTTGGTATAGTTTTGTTGCAAACTCAAGCGCTCATAATATAATTGTAACTCCACAAGCCCCTTTAAATGTAGTATTAGAACTAAGAACAGCAGCTTGTAATGGAGCACTTATACAGTGTGTAGATGGTGCTGGCATTGGCGGAGCCGAAAACCTAAGTTTGCAGGGTCTTAGTATTGGAACTACCTATAGAATTCGAATTTATGGAAGAGGTGTAGGTTATGCAACTCAAGGAAATTTTGACATTTGTATTGTAGATGGTGTTGTTACGCCCGGTCCAGCAAACGATAATTGTGCAGGCGCAATAACAATTATTCCAAGCGGGTCTCCGGTATGTTCTTCTCCAAGTGCTGGTACAGTATTAAATGCAACTCAATCTTCGCCCTCTACCATTTGTTTTGGGACCAACAATGATGATGTATGGTATAAATTCGTGGCAGCACAAGCTGTGCATAATGTAGTTGTCTCGGGTTCGGCTCAGTTTGATGCAATCATTGAAGCTTTCAACGGTGCCTGCGGAGCTTCTGGCTTTGCTTGTGAAGACAATACAGGTGACGGTGGAACTGAAACTTTATCACTTACAGGACTAAGCATTGGAGCAACTTATTATGTTAGAGTTTTTGATGTAAGCGCTGTTGCGCCAAGCACTTTAACATTTACAATTTGTGTTACCTCGCCTGTTATTCCAAGTCCACCAATAAATGACAATTGTGCAGGCGCAATAAGCCTTAGTACTGGAAACAGTTGCTCTCCTTATTTGCAAAATGTTGCAGGAGCAACACTTTCTCCGCAATCTACTCCAATATGTGGAGGTAATTTAAATGATGATGTTTGGTATAAATTTACAGCAGCCCAAACATCTAGTATTGTGCAAGCCACAGGACAAGGTATTTATGACATGGCAATTACAGCCTACAGCGGCAGTTGTGTTACAACTACCTTTGTTGATTGTATTAACAATACAGGTGCTGGTCAAACAGAAACCCTTGTCTTAAATGGATTAACAATTGGCCAGACCTATTTTTTAAGGATTTATGATTTTGCTGCTGGTGTGCCTTCAAATGCAAATATCTCCATTTGTGTTGTGAATGTAATACCCCCACCAGTGCCTACAAATGATATATGCGATGATGCAATACCTTTGAATTGCGGCGATATAGCTTATGGTCAAAATTCAAATGGTGGCACTTCAAGCGGTGACCCCGTGGCCACATGCGGAGCAATGACAACAGCAGGCATCAATGGCATTTGGTACAGAACAACGGGCAATGGTGATTTTTTAAGAGTAAGCACTTGCAATGGAACTACATTTAATACAAAAGTAGCAGTATACAGTGGAAGTTGTGGCACCTTAAGTTGTGTAGGATCTAATGATGATTTTTCAGGTTGTGGAAGCGGTGTTCAATCGCAAGTTTCATGGCAATCTGTGAGTGGAACCGACTATTTTATTCTTGTTGGTGGATTAGGTGGAGTGCAAGGTGTTTTTCAATTAAAACTAGAGTGTTTTCCTTGCCTTAGCCCTACAGTAGCAGGAACCATTGCTGTTAGTCCCACACCTTCAACCAGCACTGTAAATGATTCATATACTTTAAATTTAATTGGAAATACCGGGGATGTTATTCTTTGGGAGTTTTCATTAAATAATTTTGCCACTGTAAGTAGTACTGAAACGTCAGATGGCAATAACGACTTAACAGTCATTGATAGAATTAATGGGAATTTATATGTGAGGGCAAAGATTCAAAATGGGCCTGGTTGTTTAGTTCAAACTACGCCTATTATTACAATAACACCCAGATGCGCATCAAGCATTGCGAATAGCCCAAGTGTAATTAACCATTATATCACTAATATTCAGTTTAACACCATCAATAACAATTCAACTTATGATAGTAATGGCGATAACTATCAAAATTTTCAAGTTATCAATACAACTGTTCAAAAAGGATTATCATATCAATTAAAAATTAAATCATTTGGCACCGCATTATTGGGAAGAGTTGCATGGATTGATTTGAATGGAGATAACGATTTTGCAGATGCAGGAGAAAATATTTTACTCCCTCAAGCTCCAATTGCCGGCACAAGCAATCACATTATCACGATTCCTTGCACAGGAATTAATGGTATTGTAAGACTAAGAGTTATGGTTACAGATATCACTCCAAGTGCTAATCCTTGCGATATAGTTGGTTATAACAGTGGAGAAATTGAAGAATACGCATTAAACATTGGTGGAACTGGATACGGAAATTGGATAGGTACTACAAATGATTGGTGTTTACCAAGTAATTGGGCATGCAATACAGTTCCAAATGGTTCAATTGATGTAAATATACCTATTGGTTCAGCGCAAATTTCACTTAATTGTAATGCAACTTGCAGAAACATTAATTTTCAAACTGCGCCACCTTATTTTATAGCTAATGGCATAAATACAAATGGATTCAAATTGAATGTTAAGGGCAACTGGTCGGTAACTGGTTCTGTAAATGCAAATGTGACTATAATAGACCCATCAATTACACCAGGGTCCGTTGAATTTAATAGTACACTAGGCGCCCAAACTTTAACAGGCAAATCGACTTTTAATAACCTTACAATTAACAATGCTCTTGGAGCCGTAACGTTGAACAATAATACTAATGTTTCAGGCGTATTATCAACCATGAACGGAACGCTAGTTTCTAATGGTAATTTGACTCTTCGCTCTGTTGCAGGCAAAACAGCCTTGGTAAATCCTTTGGCAGGAAATATTAGTGGTGATGTTATTGTGGAACGTAAAATAGGTCCTGCCAGCGGTTATCATTATTTATCCGCTCCAGTCTCAGGAGCCTTTGTGAATAATACGATTTCAGGATGGCGAGATGACTTTACTATAAATGCTGCCATAGATGGTCAAATATTCACACCTGGAAATATATACAACCAATTAGCAACAGTTTGGGAATATAATGAAACAGACTTAAACCCCGACCCTAATTATGGTTGGATTGGTGCCACTAGCGCAGCAGACCCTATAACACCTCTTAAAGGATTTGCATGTGTTATCCCTGCAAACTCTACAGTTGATTTAAAAGGCCCGCTTAACAATGGTGGAATACCTGGTGGATATAATTTAACAAAAGTCACCGATGGTCTAAATTTAATTGGAAATCCTTATCCTTCACCAATTAGTTGGAATGCACTTCAAGCTCAAAACAACACAATTTTATCATCAAGCGGTTATAAAGCTTTTGTTACCACAGGAGGCTATGGCGGAAGCTATGGCACATGGGATGGAGCAGTTGGAACTAGCGGAGTTACAGATGTTATTGCTTCATCGCAAGGTATTTTTGCTACGGCTACTAACAGTGGACTTATAAATACTACCAACACAATTAGAAACACATCTTATGCAGATTTAAATCCAAATTTCTATGCTAGCTCAAGCGTGCTTGACCTATTGAGAATGGAAGTTCAAGGGAACGGATTTGCTAATGAAATGGCTGTTTATTTTGACCCTACTGCCAATGATAGTTACGAAGTGAATAGAGATGCTAGTATTTTATTTTCACCTTATCCGGGCGTGCCTAATATTTTCACAGTAGTTGATAGTTATTTACTTTCCATAAATGTAATGGGCGAATTGAACATCGATAAGACAGTTCAACTTGGGGTAAAAATTCAAACAGCCGGAAGCTATGATTTGGTAGCAACTGATATGACTTCATTCCCACCCTCAGTTATTGTATATTTAGAAGACACACTAACAGGCATATTTACTAATTTAAGAAACCAACCTAGCTATACTGTAACATTGCCTGTAGGAACTATAAACTCGCGATTTGTGCTGCACTTTAAGCCAGCTATTACATTTTCTTCAAGTGATGAAACTTGCAACGGAAACAATGGAAGTGTAACAATAAACTACCCTTCAGCGCAAACATGCGACATCCGGGTGAAAGATATTAATGGAAACCTTATTGATTCGCTCAATGGTGTTAATGGCATTCAAACAATTGGTAACTTAATTGCAGGAAATTATGTAGCAGAAATGGTATTAGGCATTGCGCCCGATTTATACTACACGAGTGACTATTTTACTATTTCTGGTGGCAACAATGTTACTGCTACTTTAACTTCAAATTTAACTGCTGTTGATATTTATAACAATGCTACGGTTACATTTATTGCAAGCGCGCAAGGAGCTACAAGTTTCAGCTGGGACTTTGGGGATGGCACTACAATTGTTAACGGCCCTACTAATGTTTCACATAACTTTACACAAGTTGGGAATTATAATGTAACTTTCATAGCATCTAACGGAATATGCGCTGATACGATTTCAACACTAATAGAGGTAATAAACACTTCAGGCATAAATAGCCTCAACAACAATGGCATTAAAGTTATTAATGATGCCGAAAAAATTACAATTATGTTTGAACATCATCAAGGCATTGGCTCAATAGAAGTATATAATTTGATAGGAGAAAGAGTATTTTTTCAAGAACAAGTTAATTTAAAAGGCAGTAAAGAAATTAACATGGGCTTAGCAGCTGCTGGTAATTATTTATTAAAAATTACAACTAAACAACAAATATTTACCCAAAAGCTAAACATTGTAGGCCATTAATTGACCTAATAGTTTAATATGCAGCAGCCTCATAGACAAAATCTGTGGGGCTTTTTATTTAAAACTTTAATTTAAGGAATATTCACGCTTTGTTTTGCTGTTTTTTTGTTAATTTGTATTCTCAAATTTAATAATGGCACAAGAATCAAATCAAGCACTTAAAAAAGTTGCCTATTATGTAGGCGTATTTATGGTAGGGGTATATGCCATAATTGGGTTAAGCCTCATATTTACCAATGTTTTCTTGGAACTAATTCCCAGAAACAGACCTATTTACGGGAGCATCGTATTAATATATGCTGCATTTAGGTTATACATGGCTTTGCGTTTGCGAAAAAACAAAAGTATCCAAACAGAAACTCAACAATAATTGAAACAAATTGGTATAGTCAATTCGCGTAAAATGAATTTTAATTATTCAGTCATCTGCATTTTATTTATAGCTACTCTGGCGGCTTGCAATAATAATCCTGTTGGCAAGGATTATACTGACACAGCAACTTCAGGCAAAGTAAATATCACTGTTGATGAATCATATGCTTTACTATTCGATACTCAAATTTACACTTTTGAAGCATTGTATCCCAATGCCAAAGTTTTTGCAAAGTTTAAACCAGAACAAGATGCATTAAATGACTTATTAATGGATTCCTCTAAAGTTGCTGTTATTAATAGACCATTATCCAAAAAAGAATTAGCAAGGTTTAAAGCGGCAAATATTTATCCAATTAGCACTAAAATTGCCGAAGATGCTATTGCTTTGGTAGTGAACAATAACAATTTGGATACAGCGTTTAGTATGAAACAAATAAAGCGATTTTTGACCGGAGAAGATACATTGTGGCCCCAAAACAAAAGGCAAAAAATAAATATCGTTTTTGACAACCCAAACTCTGCTAATTATAGGTATTTAAAGGACCTTTTAAATAACAAAGAATTTGGCAGCAATGTATTTGCAGTTAAATCAAATCCTGAAGTAATTTCTTATGTAAGCTCACACGAAAATGCAATTGGTGTAATAAGTGTAAACTGGATTAGTGATATGGATGATACCTTATCTCAATCTTTTCTAAAAAAAATAAAAGTTGTTGGACTTACAGATGAAGAATACCCCAATGAATTCACTAAATTTAGAAAACCTCGACAAGCCTACATCGCAAATAAATCATATCCACTTTGCAGAAGTGTTTATATGATAAATAGACAAACGCGCGCTGGTCTTGGCACAGGTTTTGTTTCATTTGTTGCTGGCGAAAAAGGACAACGTATGATGAAGTTGGCAGGATTGGTTCCCGCTACAATGCAAGTTAGATTAATACAAATTACAAACAAACCTCTTAATTAAAAATATGCAACTCTTAATGACTAATTTTAACAACACAAAACTGGCTAAAATCATTGCCTTTACATTTTGTTCTGCAATTATCATGAATATTAATGCTAGGGCGCAATCAATTCAAGATGCAATTAAATTCACAGAAAATGAGCAATTTGAAACTGCAACAAAAGCATTTAAATCATTATTAAAAGGTCAACCAACAAATGGAGAAGTATACTATTATATTGGTGAAAATTATTTCAAGAATGAAGACGCGGATAGTGCGCTTTATTACTATAAAAAGGGCGCAGAAATTGCACCTACAAGTCCATTAAATTTTATTGGACAAGGTAAAATTTTACAATATGAAGGCAAAACAGTTGATGCAAAGGTTCAATTTGATAAAGCATTGACAATGGGGGCAAATAAAAACACAGTGGTTATGCTAAAAGTTGCAGAAACATTAATAAAAGCCCCTCAAAAAGATCTTGATCAGGCTTCAAAACTATTAGAAGTAGTAACCAAATTAGAACCTAAAAATCCCGAAGTGTATATTTTAACTGGCGATATGTTTCTCGAGAAAACTGACGGAAATAACGCTATTGCCAACTACAAAAAAGCACAAGATTTAGATAAATCTTCAGTTAAAGCTATTTTAAGAGTTGGGCAGTTGTACAGTAGAGCAAAAAACTACACAGAGGCACTTGATTATTATCGAGATGCTGCTAAAGTGGATTCATCCTTTGCCCCTGCATACAGAGAGCAAGGTGAATTATACTATATGGCTAAACAATATGAAAAAGCCAAAACCAAATATAAAAGATATTTAGACCTTGCTGGAAATAACTTCAGTGCTAAACAACGCTATGCTTCATTTCTCTTTTTAAATAAAGAATACAAAGAAAGCATATCGCTGTTTAATGAACTTCAAAAACAAGACACAACCAAAAACTTTGTAAATAGATTATTAGCATACTCTTTGTATGAAACTGGCGATTATCCCAATGGAACTATCTATATTAATCGTTTTTTCAATAGAGCTACCATCGAAAAAACTAAAATCATTGCCTCGGATTTTGAGTACAGAGGTAAATTATTTTCAAAAAGTGGAAAAGATTCATTGGCCTTGATTGACCTTGAACATGCCCTACAAATGGATACCTCAAAGGTTGATTTATTGAGTGACATGGGTGCTATTTACTTAAAAATGAAACAATATGTAAACGCTGTTAAATCCTATGAAAGAAAATTAAAAGCCACTAATAAATTAAATGCCAATGACTATTTTAGTATGGGTAGGGCTTATTTCTTTAATCAAGATTATATAAATGCAGATACTTGTTTTGGGACCGTAATTAAACTTCAAAAAACCCTGCCTATTGGCTATTATTGGAGAGCAAGAACAAGTAATAAATTAGATCCAGATGGCAAATTGGGTCTTGCTAAGCCTTTTTATGAAAAATATGTTGAATATACTACTGATGCAAAAAAATTCATGAAAGAGTTAACGGAGGCATACGAATACCTTGGTTATTACTTCATGTTGCAGAAAGACAATGCTAGAGCAAAAGAATTGTGGCTAAAGTTGAAAGAAATTGATCCGTCAAACACTAAGGCTCAAAAAGCGTTAGATAGTTTAAAATAAAACAGAAAAACATAGTGCTATAAATAAATAGTATTGAAAGTATTTAAATTAATTGCATTAATAGTAATAATCCTAAAATGCCATTTCGATGTTGTAGGGCAGACTAAATTCCTAAAACATACTGAAATAGGCTTATTAATTGGCGGGATGCATTATGCCGGAGATTTAAATCAAAGATTCAATATTATTCATAATTTAGGTCCTGGCGCTTCATTATTAATTCAAAGAAATTCGGTGGATACCCGATGGGGTTGGCGCAATACATTTAGTGCTGGCAGGTTCAGTGCTTCTGACAAATACTCCAATGATTCATTTTTAGAAAATAGAAACCTTTCTGTTAGAACATTTATTGCAGAGGTTTCTTCTCAGGTTGTTTTTAATTTCTTTTCATACGAAATAGGCGGAGTTACACCCGGTTTTCAATTCCCGTTTACACCCTATATTTTTACAGGAGGTGCGTTTTATTATTTTAATCCCAAAGCAGAACTCAATGGCACCTACTATAAATTGAGAAATATGGACACAGAAGGACAAGGCACATCAGTTTACCAAAGGAAAAGAGCATCAGCTGTGCAATTTGCAATACCACTTGGCATCGGCATAAAAGCATCATTAAATAAAAAAATGGGAATTGGCATTGAATGGGGTTTAAGAAAACTTTATACAGACTACCTTGATGATGTAAGCATGAGCTATGTTTACCCTCCTGTTTTATTAAGAGAAAGAGGTAAAGAGGCCGCAGCACTTAGCGATAGAAGTTTGAACTTGGTAGTGGATGAAAATGAAAACTATTCTAATTTATATAGACAGAGAGGCAATTCTAAAACAAAAGACTGGTATAGCTTTGTTGGAGTAACATTAGTTTGGCGCATTGATGATAACCGAGGTAGGTGCCCTAGTTATTGATTAAACCCAATTAGTGTATGAGCAATGAACAGCCTATTAATTGAAAGTTGCAATCTCCTTAACATTTGTTCTAATGGTTAAAGCAATAGCATCTGTAGGTAGGTCATTGGCATCTGTTCCGAACGGATCTTCAATTTCTTCGGCAATTAATTCAATACTCGCGAAAGCATAAAATATAAACACCACAATTGGTGCTGTCCAATATTTAAAATCGAAAACAAAGCCTAAGGGCATTGTAAAAACATAAGCAAAAATGAACTTTTTAAGAAACATGCTGTATGAATAAGGGATTGGTGTATTTTTAATACGCTCACAAGCACCACAAACATTAGCCATAGTTTTTAACTCGTCATTTAGCATCAATAAAGCTTCAGCCGATAAATATTGTTGTTGGCGTGCTTGCACTATTTCCTTTTCGATTGCCCAAATTATTGCATTAGGTTTATGCTTAGCTAAATTTAAATCTTCAACAGAAATGGTGGTATTACTTTCAATATCTTTAGATTTAAATCCGCCTCTTAGATGTTCTTTTAGCACAAATGGAAAATTTCCTATTAAAATATATAAATTATCCTTAGTATCCTTTGCTTCATTTGGCATCATAGTATTAATTTTTAAAGCAAAATTTCTTGAACTATTTACCAATTCGCCCCATAATTTGCGACCTTCCCACCATCTATCATAGGCTGTATTTGTTCTAAAAACCAATAATAAGGAAATTACGAAGCCAAGTAATGAATGAATTACTGTGGTGCTTTTAAATTCTAAATAGTGCAACTCAACAGACAAATAGGTAAGTAAAATAGAATACAATGCAGCCAATAACAAGGCAGGTAAAAGCATTCTAAAGGTGTCGCTTTTGTGAAAAATGAAAATTAATTTCAGCCAATCTTTTGGGTTATAAGCTACCATATGGAGCAAATATATTTTATAATATTTAAATATGCTTAATAATTTATACCATTTACTTAAAAAAGTTCCTAAATCTTAAGTTAAAATACATCTGTAACAATATTGCAGCTTCTGCTTAACAAATGTAATTTATTCCTACCTACCTTCGTTTAAGTTCATAGCCTATGCGGAGAATTGTTTTAAAACAATAGCTTTGTTGAAGTAGCCGCATTAAATGATTAGTTCAGTAGGTTGGTAAATCATTATGAATAACTAGGGCTTAACCTGATATTTAAATTGGTCGTCTCGTTTCAAAATAGCAGTGAAAACAAAAATAAAACATGAAACACCTACATAAATTATAGTGTTTACAAGATATTTCTATTCCATTATATGTGCTTAAAATGTTAAAACAAAAATCCTATCCTGTTATTTATCAATCAATTAGTGATAAATAGTAAAAATGATTTTGTTCATTTAGTTACATTTTGTACTTTCGCCCTCCCGAAAAAATATAAAATATGAAAAAGAATACACATCCCGAAAATTACAGATTTGTGGTTTTTAAAGACTTATCAAATGAATATGCCTTTTTAACGCGCTCTGCTGCAGATACAAAAGATACAATAGTTTGGGAAGATGGTAATGAATACCCTTTGGTAAAATTAGAGATTTCACATACATCACATCCATTTTATACTGGAAAAATCAAATTGGTGGATACTGCAGGTCGTGTTGATAGATTTAACACGCGTTATGGTAAAAAAACAGAGGAAGTTAAAGGATAATCATTATTTTTTAATTAATCCATTAATTATAATGAACAGAAACCCTTCGGAAACGGAGGGTTTTTTTGTGTTTCATAGCACTCTATTTTAAAAAATACTAAGTTTACCACTCAAAAATAAGCTCCAATGAATTATATTTTATTTGATGATGCAAATCGCCAACAACTTTTTCCATTTACGCTCAGCCGCCCTGTTTGCGAAATTAGAGCAGGTATTTTAACCATAAAACAAAAGTGGGAGAAGTATTTGGATCAAGATTGCGCCTATCACACCGAAACATATTTAAAAGCTAAGTATACTGCTCTAAGCCAAGAACACAGCCAAAAGCCATGCTTGTATATCAATGGGGCAGTTTTTCCTAATGCTTACCTCATCAACGAAATAAAAAATTTATCTTCGAACACGGCCCTTGTAAAAAACAATAAAACTATTGCAATAGCATGCGGAGCCTATGACCCCAATTTTAATCCAAATCATCATAACTATACAGCCATTGAGAGCAATACAGCGCTTCAAATAGTAGAAAAACCCTGGGAAATATTTGCTGAAAACGGTAAAAACATACAAGACGATTTTACCTTAATTACAAAAGACCGCACTAGCGCTACTATTGATGCCAGCAACCAGGTGATTAACCCAACAAATATTTTTATTGAAGAAGGCGCCACTGTGCTTTGTAGTATCTTAAATGCAGCGGCCGGACCTATCTATATTGCAAAAGATGCCGAAGTAATGGAAGGCAGCATGATTCGTGGTCCATTTTCTTTAGGCGAACATTCGGCCCTAAAAATGGGTGCTAAAATATACGGCCCTACCACTATTGGTCCCGAAAGTAAAGTTGGTGGCGAAGTAAATAACTCCGTAATTTTTGGCTACTCCAACAAAGCACACGATGGCTTTTTAGGTAACAGCGTCATTGGCGAATGGTGTAACCTTGGTGCCGATACAAATAATTCAAACTTAAAAAATAACTACGGCCAAGTAAAAGTGTGGGACATGGCCAACAACGATTGGCAATCCACTGGACTTCAATTTTGCGGATTATTAATGGGCGACCATAGCAAAGCAGGCATCAACACTATGTTTAATACAGGCACAGTAACTGGTTTTTGCGCCAATATTTTTGATGGTGGTTTTCCGCCTAAATTCATTCCATCTTACAGTTGGGGCGGGCATAAAAACGCTCCTATATTTGAATTAGAAAAAGCCATAGAAGTAGCAAGCAGGGTTTTTGAAAGAAGAGGATTGGCCTTTGGACCAGGTGATAGGGCAATATTTGAGACCTTGTTTGATTTTTAGTTTTAGAAAGTGGGATTATTAAAAGTTGGAAAGTTAAAAGTTGGGAAGTTGAAAGTTGGAAAGTTGGAAAGTTGAAAGTTGGAAAGTTGAAAAGTTGATAGTTGGAAGTTGGGAAGTTGATAGTGATAGTTCAAATATTTTATTTTTCGGGCAAATCCTTAACGATCATTAGCCTTACAGGTAAAATTCAAACACAAATTACGCATTTTTTATTAATCAATGAGAGGAGTGCTTATTGAATGATTACGCAGTGACACTATCAACCAAAAAGAAGGATCAAATAGAAGTTATTTCAAGAGGCTTTTTAGGGTTACTTCCCTTTATCATAGTCCACCACAATCGTATCTGTAAGTGCGTGTGATTGGCAGGTTAAAATAAAGCCTTGTTTTACTTCGGCATCTAAGAGGGCATAGTTTACTTTCATTTCTACTTTGCCTTCTACCAATAAAGCTCGGCAAGTGCAGCAAGAACCTCCTTGGCAAGCATAAGGCGCATCTAAATTAATTCTTAAGGCGGCTTCTAAAATGGTTTCATCGGGTAATAGTTCTGTTACCACTTCATCGCCATCCAAAATTATGGTTAAGCTGGCTTTTTTTGCACCTATAGGTTCCGCAACAGCAGCTGCATCAATGGGTGCAGTAAAATACTCTAAATGCACTTGTGCTTTGGGCACATTTAAGTTTTGTAATGTTTGCTCAACATTCTGCATCATTGGCGTTGGGCCACAGATAAAAATTTCGGTATAGCTCGTTACTTTTACGAAATTATTCATTAAAGTTGCTACTTTTTCGGCAGTCATAATACCTTTATAAATGACCTCATAAGCAGCATCTGCTTGGTTAAGGATATGGTGTACTTTTAACTTCCCTTCAGCCTGCTGTTCAAGTGTTTCAAGTTGTTGTTTAAATATAATTGAAGCTTCGTTTTCATTGCCATAAAACAACTGAACAGCACTTTGTGGCTCAGCTTTTAAAACACTTTTGATGATACTCAACATAGGCGTAATACCACTTCCACCAGCAAATAAAATGTATTCTTTTTTATTTGACGCGTTCATCGGGGCGTAAAAATTACCCATGGGTGTCATTACTTCCAGCACATCACCTGCTTTTACATGTTCATTCAAATAAGTAGAACCTTTACCTTCTTTTACTTTTTTTACAGCCACGCGTATGTCAGCATCAGTTAAAGGACTACTACAAACTGAGTAAGAACGTCTAATTTCTTGTCCCCCAACATTTAATTTAAAAGTAATGTATTGACCTTGCAGGTAAGTAAAATCACTGATTAGGTTCGCTGGGATTTGAAATGAGATGGAAACGCAATCTGCTGTTTCACGGGTAACTTCTTTTACGGTAAGGGAATGAAATCTTGACATGTTTATGCTTTAAAAGGGGTGCGAAAATATAAAAAAAACCGCAAAGTTATACTGCTTTGCGGTTTCAAAATCTTGATTATTTATTATGAAATAGAAGCTACATAGTATTCTCTATTCATACGAGCAATATTGGTTAATGAAATTCCTTTGGGACATTCAGCTTCGCAGGCGCCAGTGTTGGTGCAACTTCCAAAGCCTTCTTCATCCATTTGATTTACCATGGCCAATACTCTTTCTTGCGCTTCAATTCTACCTTGAGGTAACAATGCGTATTGTGAAATTTTAGCACTTACAAATAAACTTGCCGATGCATTTTTACAAGCAGCCACACAAGCACCACAACCAATACAAGAAGCAGCATCCATAGCCAAATCTGCATCAGCTTTGTTTACAGGGATGTTGTTTGCATCTTGCACTTGTCCTGTGTTCACCGAAACAAATCCTCCTACTTGCATGATGCGGTCGAAAGCACTGCGATCAACAACTAAATCACGAATAATTGGGAATGAATTGGCTCTAAAAGGTTCAATAAAAATTGTTTCGCCATCAGTAAAATTACGCATGTATAATTGGCATGTTGTTGTACCTCTTAACGGGCCATGCGGGCGGCCATTGATATGCATGCTGCACATACCACAAATACCTTCGCGGCAATCGTGGTCAAAAGCAACTGGCTCATCGCCTTTTCTGATAAGTTGTTCGTTCAACACATCCATCATTTCTAAAAATGACATATCTGCATTAATATTTTCGATGGTGTAATCTACCATCTTTCCTGCTGCTTGGGCGTTTTTCTGACGCCATATTTTTAAATTAAACTTCATATGATTGAGGTATTTAAAACCTGTTTAAACTTAATTATTACTTGTATGAACGCGTTGCTAATTTTATATTTTCGAAAACAAGTGCTTCTTTGTGCAATTGCGCTTCATGCCCTACACCTTTGTGTTCCCATGCAGATACATAAGCATACTCGTCATCATTTCTTTTAGCTTCACCTTCATCTTGATATTCTACTCTAAAATGTCCGCCACAGCTTTCATTTCTTTGCAAAGCATCATTCACCATTAATTCACCTAGCTCTATAAAATCAGCCACACGGCCTGCCTTTTCTAAATCGATGTTCAACTCGTTAGCACTACCGGTTACTTTAACATCTTTCCAAAAATCTTCTCTTAATTGACTTAACAAACCTTTTGCTTTTATTAAACCTTCTGCTGTGCGGGCCATTCCGCAATAATCCCACATAATTTTACCAAGTTCCCTATGAAAATCATCAACAGTTCTGTTTCCATTTACTGACAACAATTTTTCAATTCTATCATTGGCGGCTTTCTCAGCTTCAACAAAAGCAGGATGATCCGTTGAAATTGATTTGGTAAATATTTCACCAGATAAATAATCTCCAATAGTGTATGGCAATACAAAATAACCATCGGCAAGTCCCTGCATTAAGGCGCTTGCACCTAATCTATTTGCACCATGATCGCTAAAGTTACATTCACCCGTAGCATATAAACCTTTAACTGTGGTCATTAAATTATAGTCGACCCAAAGACCACCCATTGTATAATGCACCGCTGGATATATTCTCATGGGCAATTTATAAGGATCTTCATTGGTGATATGCTTATACATATCAAAAAGATTTCCATAACGCGCTTCTACCACCTCTTTACCTAATCTTTTGATTGCATCTGCAAAATCAAGATACACTGCTAGGCCTGATTCTCCGACACCTCTTCCATCATCGCAAGCTTCTTTGGCTGCCCTTGAAGCGATATCACGAGGTGCAAGGTTACCAAAACTAGGGTATTTGCGTTCTAAGTAATAATCTCTTTCTTCTTCAGGAATATCAATAGCTTTACGTTTATCTCCTTGTTTTTTTGGCACCCAAACACGGCCATCATTGCGCAAAGACTCACTCATTAAAGTAAGTTTCGATTGATAATCACCAGAAACGGGAATACAAGTTGGATGAATTTGTGTGTAACAAGGATTAGCAAAAAAAGCACCTTTTTTATGTGCTTTCCAAGCAGCAGTAACATTGCAACCCATAGCATTTGTACTTAAGAAAAATACATTTCCATAACCACCAGTTGCTAATACCACGGCATGTCCAAAATGTCGTTCTAATTTACCTGTTTTTAAATCACGTGCAATAATCCCTCTTGTTTTACCATCAATGTTAACCAATTCAACCATCTCGTGGCGGCTAAACATTTCAACATTACCCAATCCGATTTGACGACTTAATGCAGAATAGGCGCCTAACAATAGTTGTTGTCCTGTTTGGCCTCTGGCATAAAATGTTCTAGAAACTTGCGCCCCGCCAAAAGAACGGTTATCCAATAAACCTCCGTATTCGCGTGCAAAAGGCACACCTTGCGCTACACATTGATCAATAATACTAGCACTCACCTCAGCCAATCGATAAACGTTGGCTTCGCGTGCTCTAAAGTCGCCACCTTTTATGGTATCATAGAACAAACGAAAAACACTATCGCCATCATTTTTATAATTCTTTGCTGCATTTATTCCACCTTGAGCAGCAATAGAATGCGCTCTTCTGGGGCTATCTTGATAGCAATAGGCTTTAACTTTATATCCTAATTCAGCTAAACTGGCTGCAGCAGAGGCACCCGCTAATCCGGTACCTACAACAATAACTTCCAATTTTCTTTTGTTGGAAGGGTTGACCAATTTCACATGAGATTTATAATCGCTCCATATGTTTTCGAGCGAACCTTCAGGAATTTTTGAATCTAATACTGACATATCTTCTTATTTTGATGATATTAATTTAAATTTTAAAATTGATTGAATTAGATTTATTTGATAATACCCAAATGCAATGCAATAGGCATTAAAGCAAAAACAAAGGGGATTATTATTGAAAACCAAAAACCAATTTTTTTGATGGCGGGCGTATATTTAGGATGATTCCACCCCATGGTTTGAAATGCAGATTGAAAACCATGCATTAGATGGTATGCTAAACTTACCATTGCCGCTACATAAAGTAACACCACCATAGGATTTTCAAAAATTTCTTTCATTTCAGCAAACATAGTTTCTTGCCCTGGCAACTTATCTAACTCACTGTGTGCAATATGATCTGTAAATCTACTAATCACCCAAAAATGCTTCAAATGGATGATTAAAAACATCAATATTAAAGTACCTAAAAGGCCCATCCAACGGCTATACCATTTACTATTGGCATTAGGTTTTTGGTGCGCATATTTTACTATTCTCGTTTTATTGTTTGAAAGTGTTAGCAACAATGCATCTACAATATGAGCAATAATGCCTAAAAAGAGCACAATTTCCATTGTTCTAATGAGCAAGTTTGTACCCATAAACTCAGCTCCTTTGTTAAACAATTCACCGCCATCATTAAAGAAAATGAGTGCATTGATACCACAATGGACAACTAGAAATGTGATTAGAAAAAGTCCTGTTAATCCCATCAGCATTTTTTTCCCAATGAGGGTACTAAATAAACTTTTTGTTCCTGATTTTTTGTTCATATTGAGCGATGATTATTATTTTAATGGGGGCGAATTTAAGAACATACCTTATTTAATCAAAGTACTTTTTATCACGATTTATGCACTTAACACGCTTATGCCCGTCATTGTTCATTTTTTGAATGGTTGAAATGCAATTTAGAATCAATTAAAATAAGTCTTATCACAAATAAATTTAAGAATTTGCTAAAAATCATTTGAAATTATATCATCAATTTTAGCCGATTTTAATTGAACAGCACTGCAGATTAATTTCTTTTGTCCAATCCCCACATTAACTTCTGACGCAGGGTGCTCATGAAATCATTTCCTTTTAACCTTACGAGGTTAATTTCAAATTTTTCGCGCATGATTGTAAGTTCTTCTGCTGCATCAAAAACTTCTTGACGAGAGTCAAGTGTTACTATAAAGCTTTTGTTTCGGCCTTCTATTTTGAGTGTTACTACATCTTTATCAGAAATAATAATTGGACGCACATTAAGGTTATGAGGTGAAATTGGCGTGATGATAAAATTGGCTGAATCAGGCATTACTAATGGTCCACCACAACTCAAGCTATATGCTGTTGAACCCGTTGGTGTAGAAATAATAAGTCCATCGGCCCAATAAGCATTTAAAAACTCTCCATTTACCCATGCATGTATGGTCATCATGGTAGTATTATCATTTTTATGAACTGTTATCTCATTTAGTGCGAAATTGTTTTTTAAATAAGGATTATTGAAAGCTTCCAGTCTCACTAAACTTCGTTTATCTAATTCAAAATTACCATTAAATATTTTTTCTAATGCAGATTCAATATCTTCAATAGAAATACCAGATAAAAAT
This sequence comes from Chitinophaga pinensis, assembly GCA_945872355.1. GTDB lineage: Bacteria > Bacteroidota > Bacteroidia > UBA4408 > UBA4408 > CAIKXD01. Next base: position 8,513 of record CAMBZU010000037.1, on the reverse strand, counting down.
CCCAATCGACCTGTATTTAAACCAATGATTGGAATACCTGAGGCGCCCACTAAGGTTATTGTTTTTAGCATTGTTCCATCACCACCAATGCTGCAAAAAAAGTCTGGTTTTTTGATAAGTACTTTTTCATCTTTAAAGAAAGAAATGATAGTGTTAAAACTTATTTTATCTTTAATGATTGCATAAAAATCCTCATGAACACACAATTCAGCACCTGAGCTCTCTAACTTAGCAATTAATCGCTGAATTGGATTAGCATTGTAGATATTTAAAGATTTTCCGTAAATGGCAATAAGCATAACATATAATTATGTTGTAAAGATATAAAATCAATCAATAAATATTCTAACTAAAATGAAATATTTAAGAATATTTTCTATCTCAATAGTTCCTTCGTAATTTCTAAAGATTCGAGCATAGAAGATTATCAAAGCAACATAAAATGCTTTTAATTCAAGTTATTTTTGAGCTAAACAAAAACTGAATACAAACGTTACGTTTTTTGAATACTAAAATTTGTAATTTTACACAATCATTTACATTAAAATTATCATGAAGAATTTATTTAGAATAATTATCCTCGGTCTTTTTTTAATCAATACTTTGTCATGCAAAAAAGACAGTGTACTTAAAGAGGATGTTGTTGACCCTTCCATTGAAATACCAACAGATGAACAAAAATATGGCAGTGTAAAAATTACATTTAGCAACAAGGTAGGAAATGAAGATTTGCTATTGAATAACGGCCATTATATGAATGCGAACAGCGATAGTTTTACAGTTTCTAAATTTAAGTATTACATTACTAATGTAGTTTTAAAAAAATCAGATGGAACGAGCTATGTAGCGCGTGAAAGCTATCATTTGATTGATAGTAATAAAGGCAATAAATATACTATTGTTTTAGATAGTGTTCCCGTTGGCAACTACAATGCAATTAATTTTATTTTGGGAGTTGACAGTTTAAGAAATACCTCAGGTGCTCAAACTGGTGCGCTTGATCCTTCGTATGGAATGTTTTGGAGTTGGAATCAAGGATATATTTTCTTAATGATGGAAGGTAACTCACCCAATTCAGCAGCGTTTAATAATACTTTGATTTTTCACCTAGGTGGTTTTACACAGCCTTACAACTGTATTAGAAAGATTAATCCAACATTTGGCACGAGTGATTTAATAAGTTCAGATGGAAAAACGAGTACCGTTGAAATTAAGACAGATTTACTTAAAATGTTTGAAAGCCCCTCACTTATTAAATTTGTTCAAACCAGCGAAGGAATGGGTGGCGCTGTTGCATATACAATTGCTAATAATTGTGTAAATATGTTTTCTGTAACATCAATTCAGAATTAAGTTATGCAAAAGATAAGCATTTATTTATTCCTTGCAGCACTTTTGCAAATATGCGCTTGTAAGGTTGATTCTAAAATAGAGCCAATAGTTACAGAAGATGATGTTGTATTGCGTTGGCCTGATTATTTTCCCGCACCTATTTATAATTTTGAAGGAAATAAAAGAAGCAAGGAGGGATTTTTACTCGGCAAGAAACTTTTTTATGACCCCATTTTAAGCAGCGATAATACAATTAGTTGCGGCAGTTGTCATCAACAATTTGTTGCTTTTGCGCATGCTGATCATAAACTGAGTCACGGTGTTGAAAATAAATTAGGCGTTAGAAATTCACCCGCCTTGTTTAACTTAATGTGGCAAAAGGAATTCTTTTGGGATGGTGGCTCTAAGCACATTGAATTACAGCCAATTGGACCAATCCTAAATCCACTTGAAATGAACGAAACGATTGAAGGAGTTGTGAATAAATTGAGTCAAAATGCCGCCTACAGGACTCTTTTCAAGGCAGCGTTTAATACAGATAGCATTACAAGTCAGTTGATGTTGAAAGCGATTGTTCAATTCATGGGTTCATTTATAAGTGCAAATTCGCGATACGACAAATTTGTGCAAGATCCAGCGCGCAATCCTTTTACAGAAAGTGAAAAAAATGGTTTGGCATTATTTGAGCAAAAATGCGGAAGTTGTCATGTTCCGCCGTTATTTACCGATAATTCTTACAGAAATAATGGATTGGACGAGGTGTTTATAGACAGCGGCAGGTATCGTATAACAAATATTAACAGTGACATGGGAAAATTTAAAGTTCCATCTTTACGAAACGTAGCATTAACCTACCCTTACATGCATGACGGACGTTTTGAAACCCTTGACCAAGTTTTCAATCACTACGGCAGCGGAATCAAGCAAACAGGCACATTAGATCCCTTGTTAAGCAACGGAATTTCAATCACGAGTGCTGAAAAAGGGCAAATAATTGCATTTTTAAACACATTGACAGACTTGGAATTCACAAAAGATTTGAGGTTCAAAGAATAAATTGTCAACCAGCTAATTGACATTATTAGCCTTCCTATTTTTTTTATATTGAAAACATTTCTATTTTCGCAACTTATTATTAATAGTTAATTTTAAAATTAAACAAATCATAGGATGAAAACTACTTTGCTAAAGAACAAATTTTTATTTGTAATGTCAGCGGCTCTTGCATTATCTGGATGTAAAACAACAGATTGGTCGAAAGTAACTTATACAACGACTCCGAATCCATTGGAAATGCATGGTGATAGCATTAAAATTACTGTAAAGGGTTCAATTCCTGCAAAAACGCAAGCACCAAAAGAAGTAATTACACTAACACCAATGATGAAATGGAATGGTGGTGAAGTTGCTTTAAAGCCCTTATTATTTCAAGGAGAGAAGGTTAAAGAAGGCAAAGGAATAGTTGTTGCAAAGAAAAAAGAGACGACTTTTAGCTATAGCGAAACGGTTGCTTACAGACCAGAAATGCGTGTGAGTGAATTTACTGCAAAAGCAGTAACCACAAAAAAAGACAAAGTAAAAAAAGAATATCAATTACCTAAATTAGCTGATGCAACAGTTGTTACACCGCTTTTGGCGATGAGTGATGAAAAGCCTATCATGGCAAAAGAAAATATGCCTAGAGTAACACCCATGAGTTCAGATGGTGATATTCACTTTTTAATTAGCCAAGACAATATAAGACCAACTGAATTAAAGATGGATGATATGAAGGCTTTGATGGGTTTTATTGCTGGAAGCCAAACGGCCATCAAAGATGAAAAAGGTAAAAAGACAATAGGTTACACTAAAAATTACGATATTAAAGGAGTATCAATTTCAGCTTATGCATCGCCAGATGGAGAGCAAGATAAAAATGCAAATTTAGCAGCAGATAGAGGGAAGATAGTAGCTAAAGAATTAAATGCATTTTTAAAGAAAAACGATTTGATGTATTTAATCGAAGCTATTGATACTGTTAAAATTGAGAATGCCAAAACTGGAAAAGTTACTCAAAAAACAACAAATAGAAGTTTAGAAGAAAGTTTTTATGCTTTTGCATCTACTGCAGAAGATTGGGAAGGTTTCAAATCGAAAATGGAAGTTTCAACAGTGCCTGATAAAGAAATGATTTTACGTATTTTATCTACTTATCCTGACTTAGATAAAAGAGAAGCTGAAATAAAAAATATTAGTAAAGCTTATACTGAAATTTCTGATCAAATATTACCATCATTAAGAAGAGCTAAAATTATAGTTAATGCAGAAAAAAAATGCAAAACAGATGAAGTGCTCACTCAAATGGCAGCATCAATGCCAGATTCATTAACTGCAGAAGAATTGTTGTATACTGCCTCTATTACTTCCGATATGGCTACTCAAACTGCTATTTACAGTAATTGTGCACGTATTTATGCTAATGAATGGAGAGCACACAATAATTTGGGTTGTATGTATTTAATGCAAAATAAGATTAACGAAGCAGGTGCTTCTTTTGACAAAGCAAATCAAACTTCAGCAAACAATCCAGCGGTATTAAATAACCTTGGTATTATTGCAATGAAAAAAAGCGATATGAAAGCGGCAACTGAATATTACGGTCAAAGTAATGCTGCAGAGGCAAATTACAACATGGGAAGAATAAACATTTTAAATGGTAATTATTCAGCAGCACTTTCTAATTATAGCGATGCTAATTCATTTAATGCTGCCTTAGCAAAATTATTAAGTGGCAATAATGACGGTGCAATGAGTGCTGTTGAAGCCTCAAGTGACAAAGATAGTGGCATGGGTAATTACTTAAAAGCAGTAATTTCTGCCAGAAAATCAGATGCAGCTGGTGTAGCTCAATATTTAAATGCAGCAATTGCAAAGGATGCATCAATTAAAGAAATAGCAAAAACCGATATGGAATTTGTGAAATTGAAAGAGAACGAAGCTTTAAAATCAATTTTAAATTAATTCCTTCAGCCTTATAAACAATAACCTGTTCAATAATATGGGCAGGTTATTTTGATTTAAACGAGCTAGTAATTATTTTAGCCGCACATTACATGTTCTTAAATGAACTCTTTATAATTTAAACCAAGGGATATGACAAATTTTATTAAACCTTTATTTTTATTGCTAGCAATTAACTTACTTATAACAAGTAGTTTAATAGCACAAGAATCCAAAGCTGATAGTACTTCAGAAAGAGATCCTAAAAAGTACTACCTGCAATTAAATTGTGCAATCAAGGACTCGAAAGGGCCAGATAAAGCAGATGAAACATTGGTTGTTAAAGGCGCTGTAATTAAAGTTCTTAATAATAATAACTATTTGGTAGCTTCTTATTTTACAGATAAAAAAGGAAAGGTTTCCTTTCAATTGCCATTGGATAAAAAATTTAAAATAGTTATTCAAAAAAAGGGTTATGTTTCTAAAATTGTAGAGGTAAATTCAGTTGTTCCAAAAGATGTGAACAATGCTTTTGTTTTTGGAGCAGATGTTGCATTATTTGAGGAAGTTAATAACTTGAATACAGATGTTTTATTAAAGCCTGTTGCGATTATTATGTATGATAAATTGAGTGGAGAATTTAATTATGATCAAGTTTATACCCACAAAGTGAATGGTGAACTTAAAAAGATGTATAAAGAATATTATTCATTAAAAAAAGGCCCTAAAAATTAATTCGCATAAGCTTATTATTAAAAGTCCTTTCCTGCAATAGGAAAGGACTTTTTTTGTTTAGCCCAAATTACACAATGGATATTTATACCGATGTGAAATAAGTAATGGCCCAAATTTGTTTCACAGCATTTGTCCCAAACTTTTTTCCGATCGGCATTTACCAATGTAAGATTTTAAATTATTAGCATAACTTATAAATCATATTGATATAATTGTTGACGTTTCAGTTTAAATGTTGATAGATTATAAAGTAAATATTACATATCATGTTTAATTTTGCATTTTAATAAAGATAAACAATGCAACAATATCACGACCTTCTTGAACATGTTTTAAAACATGGAATATATAAATCTGACCGCACAGGAACAGGCACTACAAGTGTTTTTGGATATCAAATGAGATTTGATTTACAACAAGGCTTTCCATTACTTACTACAAAAAAACTTCACACAAAAAGTATTTTTCATGAGCTCCTTTGGTTTTTAAAAGGGAGTACAAATATTGCTTATTTAAAAGAAAATGGGGTTAGTATTTGGGATGAGTGGGCCGACCAAGAGGGCAACCTAGGACCTGTGTATGGCTATCAATGGCGAAGTTGGCCAACACCAGCTGGTGGGCACATAGATCAAATTAGCAATGTGATAGAGAGCATTAAAAAGAATCCTGATTCGAGGAGATTAATTGTAAGTGCTTGGAATGTAGCTGACATTGAAGATATGAAGCTCCCGCCGTGTCACGCTTTTTTTCAGTTTTATGTTGCAGAAGGTAAATTAAGTTGCCAATTATATCAGCGAAGTGCAGATATATTTTTAGGCGTACCTTTTAACATTGCTTCATACGCCTTATTAACGCACATGGTAGCTCAAGTGTGTAATTTAGAAGTAGGTGATTTTGTGCATACATTAGGCGATGCGCACATCTATTCAAATCATATGGAACAAGTGAATTTGCAATTAAATAGGCCTTTTAAACCACTTCCTAATTTAATAATCAACAAAGCGGTAAATGACATATTTAGTTTTAAGTTCGAAGACTTTAGTATTGAAGGATATGATCCACACCCTGCTATAAAGGGCGCTGTGGCTGTTTAAAAATTAAGCACTATAGAAAACCAAGCAAAATAGCTTTCTCTATTCATTTAACAAAGCATGATTATTTGAATTAATGATACCATTAGCACTTTGTTGTTTGCTAATCATTAATTTGGCTCAAATAATTTCTGCTTCAAAAACTTCTTTAAAGTATTTCAGAAAGATACTTTTTACTTCATTGATTTCAATAGCATATCCTAATTCTTGTTGCAAAGAAGTTACTGCTTTATCATCAATGCCGCAAGGCACAATGTGTTTAAAATAATTAAGATCGGTATTTACATTAAACGCAAAACCATGCATTGTTACCCAACGGCTGCATCTTACACCCATTGCACAAATTTTACGCGCATTGGGGCCATCTGCATCTAACCAAACGCCAGTAAAACCTGGGTTTCTTCCTGCTTCAATTCCAAAAGCAGCACAAGTTTTAATGATGGCCTCTTCTAATAAACGCAAGTACTTATGAATATCAGTAAAAAAATTTTCTAAATCCAAAATTGGATAGCCTACTAATTGACCAGGCCCATGATAAGTGATATCTCCTCCCCTATTGATTTTATAAAAAGTAGCAGCAATATCAATAAGTTGTTGGCTATTTACGAGTAAATTCTCTGGTTTACCACTTTTCCCCAGCGTGTATACATGAGGATGTTCGCACAATAACAAATAGTTTGAAGTAAGCTCATGAGCTGTTTCACGCGATCTATTATCAACTTTTGTTTGAACAATTTTGCTAAACACCTCTTCTTGAAAGTCCCAAGCTTTTTGATAATCGATTAAAGCAAGATCCTGAAAAATAACCTTTTTGTTTTTAATCATGCTTCCTTACTGCATTTTGGAAAGCTCTGATTTTAAATGGTTGATAATTGAAATATCAACTGCATCAACTTGTTTAATATCGGCAATCAAACAACTGATCCAATCTCCAATGTGAATCATATACAAAGCACGTTGCAATGCTGAGTTTCCTTTGGCATTAATCTCAATGATAGTATTGGTGTATTTAGCAAAAACCTCTTTGCAAACTTCTAATCTTTTAAGCGTGCGATAATAATCGTTTTCGTATCTAAATATTACAACGGCTAAATTGTCATTCTTTTCTGTCCAACCAACAAGCTCGTTATGGTTCATTTCGGGCAGCACATGGTGCCAACATAACATTTTGCTATTTTCGTTGAGTTGTTGCCTGAATCTAATGGCCACACCTTCAGTATTACCCAGCGTATAAATAATTGGCAACTTAGTGTATATAGCTTGCGCTACTTTTTGCGCTTCATCAATAATTTGAGCGTGTTGATTTTCTAATAGTGCAATAGTTCCTTCCACCTCAGCCAGGTGATTTATGGCAGTGATTGCATGAAAATGAAGTACTTTTAATATTTGGCATATTGAATATCCAATGCAAGAGCGTGGTGGAAAACCAGCAGGTAATAATATGCAATCGAATTGATGTTGATTTGCCAACTGCATGGCTTCACCACCAGAAGTGATGATAGTAATTTTAGCTTTTGCCTCAATACAATGTTTTAGCACTTGTATTGTTTCTTCGGTATTACCGCTGTAAGAGCAAATAATTGCTAATGTATGTTCATTGATAAAAGCTGGAGCGGTGTATTCCTTATTTATTGCAATGGGGCAAATTGCCTCTTGAGCAATTAATTCAGCAACTATAGAGCCACCAATACCAGAACCTCCTAGGCCAGAAATAAAAACATTATTAATAGTATTATTACTTTTTTTTAGTTCAGCAGACTGCGCGATTAACAGAGCTTTTTGCAGTTGTTTAGGAAAATCTGCTACTAAATCTTTCATATTCATAATTGATATTTTAAAGAGTGCAAGTTATAAAAATTGCTTCAAAATAAAAGTAACACAAAGGGCGAAATATTATCATCCTGAATAGAAGTGGTTTTATTTTATTTTGGCTACTACTGCAGCTTTTTCAATAAAACCATCATTTCGCCATTCCATTACGTTCTCTTTGTACAACATAAGCACAGGCAAAGCATCAATTTTAAGCTCTTTGAGTAAAGTTTTATTGAGGTCAGCATCAATTCTAATCACAGTTAGTTCACTTTTCATTTCACTTGCAATTTCATCTAAATATGGTTTCATTTTTTTGCAAGGCGCACACCATTCTGCATAAAAATCTACTAAAACTTTATTGTTGCTGCTGGTCATTTTTTTATATTCATCCATAGACAAGCCGTTGTTTGTTGACGTATTTGCATTGCTTGTTTCAGGCAAGCCAGCAGCGCGCCATTTCATGATTCCACCATTCAATTCGTAAACAGTTTTAAATCCGGCAGCACGCATATTTGATGCAGCAGAAGCGCTTCTTCCACCACTTAAGCAATAAACAAAAACGGC
>CAMBZU010000036.1 GCA_945872355.1 Chitinophaga pinensis | reverse complement strand
CTTTAAATTTGGAAATAAAAGTGCTGCAAGCAACGGCTTTTTTAATGATATGGATTTTACCGAATCAAAAGAAGGATGGGGGAATAGGTATAAACAACGCTCAGATATTGGAGCAAGTAAGCATAATCCACAAACACCAGCAGCTAAAGTACCGCCAAAACCTGCATTTGCACCACCAAAGAATTTGACCCGATTAAGCGCTGCTGCCAATAAAGCTGGCGCAGCTATACAAGGCGATGATACGCGTAATTTAGCAGCTGGTAATAACGTTGAACATCAACGATTTGGCATTGGTACAGTAGAAATGGTAGAAGGCATTTTTCCTAATCAAAAAGCAACTATTAACTTTGCCGAAGCAGGACAAAAACAATTGATTTTGAAGTTTGCAAAGTTGAAAATAATTGGGTAAAACGAAAAAACATTGAGGTGCAAAAACCTAATTGAGCAAATTAGTTGAATCAAGTTAATGGTTATTTTAATTTCCCTTAGCAAACCTTCCAAATACACCCAAGGGTAGCTTTATGCCTGATGTAGCAGCTAAAAATAATTCACCTATTTCTAAATTTTCTTTGGCTTTATAAATCAAAAGATTTTCTAAAATCAAACTCGAAAGTCCCAGTGAGTATGCATTTAAAATTAAAAAGTGTTGGTCCTCATGTAATAGTTCCAACACATGGCCTACCATTTCATTTAATTGCTCCTCTAATTTCCATTTTTCGCCATTGGGGCCGTGTCCAAAGGCTGGAGGGTCTAAAATAATACCATGGTATTTATTTCCTCTTTTTAATTCTCGTTTCACAAATTTAAGTGCATCTTCAACTACCCAACGTATATCACTTAACTTTGAAAGTTGACTATTTTCATTTGCCCACGATACTACTTGTTTAATGCTGTCAACATGTGTAACATCTGCCCCGGCAGCTTTTGCGGCTAAAGATGCACCACCCGTGTATGCAAACAAATTCAAAACTTTAGGTGATGAAATTTCATTATTTATCATGCTTTGCACATGCTTATAAATAAAATCCCAATTAGAAGCTTGTTCTGGAAAAATACCAACATGTTTAAACGATGTTAATCCCAGGCGAAAATTGATACTTGTAGGCGATTTTTTGTCGGGTAAATCATAACCAATACGCCACTGTTCAGGTGCGTCTTTTAAATGTTGCCACTTGCCCGATGAACTAGATGTGGCTGTAAATTTTAGATGTGCTCTTTTTTCCCACTCTTGCGCTGTCCATTGTTTATTCCATACTGCTTGAGGTTCGGGACGAATTGTAATATACTTGCCAAAACGCTCTAGCTTCTCAAAATTTCCACAATCTAATAATTCATAATCATTAAAATGTTGTGGGCAAAGGGTAATAATTTTACTCATCTTTTTCTTTTTAAATTAATCCAAAATTATAACCTTTATCTTTTACTATTTGAAGCAGCGTAGGCAATGTTTTTTTTATATTTATTGATGCTTTTAAGCTATCATGCATTACAATAATTGCATCATTTTTTAGGTGTGAAACTATATTTTTTAAACACTGATTTTCATTTTTTTCATGCAGCCAATCATATGATAAAATACTCCACATTATTATTCTATATTGTGTTTTTAGGGCATTAATTTGTTGTTTGGTTATTTTTCCATAAGGCGGTCTAAACAGGGGTTTTCCAATATGTTTATAGCCATGCTGCTGTATTGCATTTTCGCAAGTTTCAATTTCTTGAAGATAATTGAAGCAGCTCGTTTTCCATCCATCAACATGGTTTTGCGTATGATTTCCCACTTGATGTTTTGCACTGATAATTTCATTAAACATAGCTGGCTCTGCAACAATGTTTTTTCCGATACAAAAAAAAGTAGCCTTTGCTTTTGCTTTCTCTAATTCGTTTAATACAAAATTGGTTATTGAAGGTGTTGGACCATCATCAAAACTTAAATAAATATTTTTTTGAGATGCAGCCGGCATAGCCCATTCTAAAGAATGAAACAGACCTGTAACTATTTTAGGCGGACTGATAATTTTCATTCGGTAAAGGGTTAAAATAACCTGACTTTAACTATTAATTATATGATCCAATCTAATTGGTTCAGCACTTTTTGCATACCTTCCTCCAAAGGAAGCATAGGTCTATTCAAAAGCTTTTTCATTTTCTTAATATCAGGTCTTCTGCGCGTCATATCGCCATCTTCAAGTGCAGGCAAATGTTGAATTTTTGATTCAGATTTGGTAAGTTTAATGATTGTTTGCGCTAATTCAAGAATTGTAATTTCAATTTCGCCACCAATATTTACTACATCATTAATGTACATGTTTTTGTAAAAAGCATTGGTTGTAGCTTCTATGTTATCATCAATATAACAGAATGTTCTTGTTTGAAGGCCATCGCCATATACCGTAATAGCTTTGTTTTTAAGTGCTTTGTAAATGAATTTAGATACAACAAAATCCTTACTTTGCTTTGGTCCGTAGGTGTTGAAGAATCTAAAAACAGTGTAATCTAAACCGTATTCTTGTTGGTATGATTTTAAAAATGCTTCACCAACATTTTTTACAATTGCGTAAGGCAAACGTGAGTTTAAAGGTGTTGTATGCTCGTTTTGTGGAAATTCAACTGGCTCTCCATAAACTTCAGAAGAAGATGAATAGAAAACACGTTTTACTCCAGAGTTCTTACATAATCCCAATATGTTTTTTAAGCCCATAATATCGTTCAGCACTTGTACAGGATTATCTAATGTTCTCTGCACACCCACCAATGCAGCATAATGAAATACATAATCGAATTGAAAACTGTAAAATACACCCGAAATGTCATTAAAATCATTGCAATCGGCCTTAATAAATTTAATGTTATTATGAACTGATTTTGGAATTTTACTTTTAGAACCTGTGATAAAGTTATCTACAATCACAATATAATTTTCGGGGTTAGAAGCTAACTTTTCTGCTAAACAGCTTGGTATAAAACCTGCACCGCCCGTAATTAGTATTTTAACCATATTGTCATGCTTTATAAAACCTGCACTTACTATATTTTTCATTTTGTTTGCATTTTCTTAGCGGCTCAATACTACAAAATTCTTTTTAATTTAGTTTAACAAATATTTACTCTTGCAAAAAAAAGCACAGCAGTCGCATGACCACTGTGCTTTTTAAGTTAAATTATTGTTTAATTATTTTTTGGGTAAACAATTGTTGATCGCCAGTAATTTTAAGCGTGTAAATACCTTTGCTTAAGCCAGCTGTAGACACAGATGTTTGGTTTTTACCTGCATTTAAAGTAATGGGCATTTGCATCACTATTTTTCCTGTGATATCAATTATACTAAGGTTGGCAGTTTGTTTGGCAACTGCATTTACAAAAATACTCATTTCATCCACAACTGGGTTGGGCGCCACATATACATTACTTAAACCAGATAGTTTATTTAAACCTAGCGCATCACATGGAATGGTAGGATTTGCAATATAAGTCATGTTAGAGAAATTAATATAACAAGCATATTCAGGATGATCCACAAAAGGGTTACGGTTATTTTGTAAAGAATCTATAAAGTCGTTTCTTGCAATCTCCCATTTACTTGGAGGGTCTTGGTAATGCCATTTTTTTATTACATTTTGATCTTGACCATAAGTAATTGTTCCACTTATATTACTTGGAAATGCCCAAAGATTTCCACTCACACTTGTATAGCAGGTCGATTCATACATCATAGCTCTAGCTGCATCGCCTTTTTGCTCATCACGTGGTTCAAATACTTTTTGACCTGCTGCGTTTGTGCCAAATTTACAACCCATAAAAGTGTATGTTGCATTCGCAACTTCACCTAAAGGATAATTCAAACGTATAACATTTGCCTGATCTTGGTTGGTTGGAAATAAATGGTGATAGTCATCATATTCGGGTAAGCCACTTGCAGGATTTGTTGGCATCCAATCATGACAAAAGGTGTGTTCTCTGCTATATCCAGCAGTAGTCCAATCAAAGGGTTCAGTGAACAATTTATTTTCACCACTGTATACACATGTTAAAACTCTTTGATCATTTGCTGTATCCCTGGCAGCAAATAACGAAACCATTCTTGTACCGTAATTACTGTAAAATTGTTGGGTGTGAGGATTAATGATATTGTGTAAATCAGTCACAAATGTTGAAACTGAGCTATTAAGACCTGTGTAGTATGTCGAAGGAATCATCTGAGCTAATGTAGTTACTGAACCAGTCAATGGACTTGTTGTTAAATAATTCCTAAAAGCTGCAGGGCCATTATATGCAAAAACAGCAAAATTATAGGTGCTAGAAGCCACAATATTGATAGGATTAAAAGAAGTATATGTGCCACTATATACAACTTTAGAAGTGCCTATATTATCGCCTCTCTGGTAAACAACACCATCAGCAGGCATGTCTGTAACTGCACCATTATCGTTTCTTAGCACAATATATCCTTCTGATGCAGGATTGGCTGCTGCAAAATTAGCTGTGAATCTATATGATTTTACATTGCTAAATGTAAGTGTAGTAGGTTGCACTGTAGGCTCAGTGGCAAAAGATCCACCAATCCCATTAATATTAATTGTATAAGTTGCTTCATCGGCATCATTATTTAAAATATCTAAAATTGCTAATCTGGTACCAGCAACTGAAGGTGTAAAATTAAGCGTAAATAGGCCACTGCTATTTGGAAGAATAGCATTAGGAAAGGACACAATATTGAATTCAGCTGCATTAAGACCACTTATATTTATTGCTGATACAAAAAGGGTATCAACAGTTCCTAAATTTTGTATGTTAAATGCTACAGGCGTATTTACTCCAACTGGAGAACTTGTGTTAAAGGTGGCACCATCAATAATTGTACTTGCGCCTTGCACAACGTTTATTTCTTGCGCTGGTCCTGCTGCACCTTCTACTATCGAAACTTCATCTAAGCCAATATTACCGCTTACTTTTAACAAATAATTAAATCGGATATATCTTGATGCATTGCTTGGCACATCTGTAAACATTGTATATGTAGCTGCTGGTGGGGCAGTATGTGTATGTATAGTGCTCCAAGTATTTCCGTCAACTGACTCCTCAACCAAAAATGTACCCCCTGCAAAACTATTTCCGGTGAGGTAATATGTTAAATTACCTGGCGCACTCGCAAAATGAATAGTGAGTGAATCACCAGTGTTATCGAACTTACACGCTGGAGGAATATTGCCCGATGCAGTATAAAATGTTGTTCCTGTTTGTGTCCAACCATTTGGCAATACTGCGGTGGCAAAACCCCATGCTGTTGGCAAAATTGCTTGGGCCATTACCATTGTATTGATGCATAATGATGCTATCAATAAATTAATTTTGTTTTTCATTGAAATTGTTTGTTGTTGAGTTTAAAAAAATACTTTAAGTCCTATGTTATATCTTCTTCCTTGGCCAAAATACACAAGCGCTGTAAATGCATCGAAGTTTGTACCATTTTGTCCATCAGTTAAAAATCTTGCATCAAGCAAATTGATTACACTTGCATTAATTTGTATGCCAAGATCATGATATTTAAATTGATAACCTGTATACAAATCCAGCATATAATAATTGGGCATTTGCCATGAGTCTCTGTTTCTGTTATCTTGGGCAATTGAATCTTTTTTTACCTTATCGTAAATAGGGGTTAAATTAATTGGATCGAAATCAGCGTAGTTATTTCCAAACCATGTAATTCGCGGTTTAATAAATAAACCTTTAATTGGTTCATACCTTATAGAAGCAGCCAATTGCGATTGTGCAGCATTTCCAACATGAACATTTTCAGCAGAAAAGTCAACAGAATCAATTATTTCTGCATTCTGATTTTGAATGTATGCTTTCTGACTGCCATAATATCTCCAATCTCCCATTGATGCTAATCCTTCAATATCTAAATTTTTAAATATTTTATAGATAAAGTCTAGTTCAACTCCTTTATGTTTTGCACCAATTTCTGTAATGTTATATGAAACAGTTTCACCATTAAAAGTAGTAGTTTTTGTGGTTGGTTTATGCGCCCAATCTGTGTAATAGGCATTCAAGTTGGCAGCAAAGTTTTTATAATGTAGGCCATAACCTAATTCTAATGATTGTATGGTTTGATTTTTAATACCTAAATATTCTTTATTGGTATTGTCAAAAACATTTACAAATTGAGGTGGCAAAGAAATGTAGCCAACATTAGCAAAAATATTATGGTGTTCATCAATGTTAAAGTTTAAACCTCCTTTAACGGTAAAACCAATATAGGTTTTCCAATCGGATTCGTTGGTTTTTGCTTCACTAGAATTTTCATTATAAAGGCTTGTGGTTGAATTTTTTAAGCCTCTTTTTTTAGCTCCAATATTATAAAAGGTCGAATCACTTTGAACATCGGTAACAGTATTTCTATTGTAAATAACATAATGATCGCCATCGTAAGCTAAAGTGTCTCCCCAACCTAAAGCCCGTTTAAAAGTTGTATCACTTAAAAACACATCTTTCTTGGCAAAGTAATCAATCTTTTTATACTTACTTTGAGATACATTTGCTGTTATAAAAGCTGTAATTCTGCCCGATTTATATTCTAACTGATTAAATGCTCCGTACCATTGCACAAATCCTTTGTTATAATAACCAACGGTATCACCAACAGTTTTCTTGGCATACTGAAAGTTTGGATCCCAACTATTTGGATCAGTAGGATTGGTTAAGCCATAACCAATTGCTTGATGCTTATTGTCAGCATTCACATAATAATCACCACCTAATAAATCATACACTGTTCTGTAATGTATGCCTGTGTAATTTCTAAGATCTAATCCACCAGTATAAGTAAAGTGATTGTTAATTTTCCAAACGATGGTGCTCAATAAGCCATACCAAAAATGATCATTGTTGGAGGAGCGCAAAATTCTGCCTGATTTGTTTTCTGTGGCACTATATATTTTGTCAATGTTATTTTGATTAGAGATGATATCATTTGCTATTTTTTGCTGCCCATCAATCGTATCTGTTGATACAGAGCCTCCTAAAAAGCCAGTTCCACCGCCTTTGCCTATAGAAAGATAAGCACTGTTGTTAATAAATACGTTTTTAGAAACATTCCATAATTGGGTTAAATTTAATAGCGGTTTGTGGTAGAAGTTCAATGATCCATTTACAGGTCCGGAAATATTTGTAGTTACGCCATTGGCATCTTTTTCATAGTAGCTACCATATCCCCAATCTGGGTTAAAGGCTAATCCGCGTGCTCCATATTTTGGGGTAGTATATGATTTTGCTGCACGCAAAGCCTTATAAGATGAATCAACATCAATACCTAAATCCTGCGCAAATTTTTTGTCAATTACAGAAATTGGGGTTTTGTTGTTGCGTTGTTCATGCTTTTGCGGTGCACCATTAAACCCAAAAGTTAATGTTTGTTTTTTAAACCGCTTTTGTACCTTAAAGAAGTAAGAGTATGATTCAAAAGAGGTTTGATCAACATATCCTAAACCAGTTTTTTTTGAAAAGGCCATTGTATAGCCCCAATTGCCTTTTAATAAACCAGAATTGAATCCAATAGAAGTTTTGAGTAAATTATTATTGCCTACCTCTTGCTTCGCATAACCACCCATCTTCGATTCAATACCCCTTGTTAAAGTATTCATTGTTCCTCCCACAGAGGCAATTGCGAGTTTTGATGCTCCTAAACCTCGTTGCACTTGAACATTTCTTGTAACGTCGCCAATGCCATCCCAATTGCTCCAATAAACAGCTCCATTTTCCATGTCATTCACGGGTATACCATCAACCAATACTGCAACATTTTGTTGAGAAAAACCTCTTATCGTAACACGCGCATCACCAGAGCCACCACCTTGTTCAGTAGCATAAACACCTGGTGTTGAATTTAACAACATGGCAATATCTCTGCTTCCAAGTTCTTCTTCAATTTTTTTTGATGAAATAGTTGAAAAGGCAACTGGTGTTTCTCGCATTTTTGCAATTTCTGATACAATCTCTACTTCCCTTAGCAAAACAGAAGATGCTAATACAAAATTAACTTTTTGAGTTTCGGCACCAACTATAGTAATTTTTTTCCTTTGTGAGGTGTATCCTATATAGCTTACACTTAGCTCATACTCGCCATATTCTAATTCTAATGTAAACTGTCCATTAATATCTGTAACAGTGCCTTTGTTAGATGCGTATGTAACAGCAGCGCCAACAATAGTTTCCTTGGTTGTTTCATCTGAAATTGTACCGGTAATTTTGCTTTTATTTTGTGCATTTATATGCACAGAAATAAGTATAAGGATTGCAAAAAATATTTTTTTCATTTAGATTAATTTAAATGCAAATAGCCAATTCATTATTCTGAATCAGCTATTTGTTAGTTAGAAAGTTAGTTTTTTTGTAAACTTTATTCTATGATCAATTTTTCAATTGAAACAAAATTATCTGGATGTGTAACTTTAATAAAATAAATTCCTTTGCTTAAACCTGCAACTTCTAAATTTAATTTATGTGTATTAGCAACAGCAGAAGGCTTTTGATATATAATACTACCAGTTAAATCAAATAATCCAACTGAAGAAATATTTTTATTTGAAGAAATGGTTACAAGTCCATTAATTGCGCTTGAAGGATTTGGAAATACAGAAATAGCACTAACGTTTTTTATTTCTTTAATTCCTACAAAACACTCACAAGTATGAGTCCCTAAGTTACTCCAAGTATTTTCTGGCAAAGTATCATATTGAGATAAAGCATCAAATAACGATGGGTTTGTAGTTACACCCCCTTTGATATTTCCTTTTCTTATTAGTGTATGATTACTTGTAATCCAAGCTCCACCGCCTGCATCAGTAAATGGTGATTGATTTGTCCATGCTGTTCCTGGGTCTTCTCCAATCTTTCCAAAAATATCAACAATCACAGCTCCTGCTGCAGTTGCACCTTTTTCTAAGGTAATAGCATCGTCTCCATTCATATAAGTTGTGGCAGGATAAACACCATCTAACATACCATTGTTTGGTGCATTTATTAATGCCTGTAAAGCTGGATCACAAGCCGGAGATGTAGTTCCTTGCGGTGCAGTTTGCCCATTAACAATTATAAAAGTTGAGAACGGCTGTATGGTGCCTGTTAATTGTTGTTCGCCACCTGCAGCATTGCTTGTACTGCCATTGCTGTATCTTTTAATCCAATAGTTTGACAAACTAATTGGAGCGCTTGTTGGATTGTAAATTTCTAAAGCCTTATTATTACCGCTTCCTTCAACATACTCAGAAATAAACAATTCTGAACATTGCGCAAAAGAAACTTGACTTAAAATGGTCATCGAAACAATAGTGAATAAAATTCTTTTCATCTTTTTTTGGTTTAAATTTTTTTTAAAAACGTGCAAATATAATCTTTTTTCGAGCTATTTTTATATTGCATTACATTTAACATAGCCTTAACAGTATCTTTGGTGCATGAGCCTTCAAATGCTTAAAAACCTTTTCAGTAGTATTTCATCTAATTTTTGGTCAAAAAAAGTATTAAACTAACTTTGCGCCCTAAAATTTTAATATTATGACCACAAAGGGACCCATTTCTCAGTTTATTGAAAATAATTTTTTGCATTTTAACGCTGCAGCATTAGTTGATGCTGCTAAAGGCTATGAAACCCATCTTACCGAAGGTGGAAAAATGATGGTTACACTTGCGGGCGCTATGAGTACTGCTGAGCTTGGGAAATCTTTAGCTGAAATGATCCGTCAGGGAAAAGTAGATATCATTAGTTGTACTGGTGCTAATTTGGAGGAAGACATTATGAATTTGGTCGCACACAGTCATTATAAGCGTGTTCCAAACTATCGTGATCTTTCACCACAAGAAGAATGGGATTTATTAGAAAATCATTACAACCGCGTAACTGATACTTGTATTCCTGAAGAAGAAGCATTTAGACGTTTGCAAAAACACATTCATAAAATTTGGAAAGATGCTGAAGATAATGGAGAACGCTTTTTTCCGCATGAATACATGTATAAAATTTTATTGAGTGGCGAACTAGAACAATATTATGAAATAGATCCTAAAAACAGTTGGATGTTAGCTGCTGCACAGCGCAATTTACCAATTGTAGTGCCAGGTTGGGAAGACAGTACCATGGGCAATATTTTTGCCTCTTACGTTATTAAAAATGAATTGAAAGCTTCAACCGTTAAAAATGGTATTGAATACATGGTTTGGTTGAGCGAATGGTACAGAAATAATTCTGCTGGAAAAGGTGTTGGCTTTTTTCAAATTGGTGGCGGTATTGCAGGCGATTTTCCTATTTGTGTGGTGCCCATGATGTATCAAGATTTAGAATGGCATGATGTGCCTTTTTGGTCTTATTTCTGCCAAATTAGTGATTCAACTACAAGTTATGGTTCTTATTCTGGTGCTGTACCTAACGAAAAAATTACATGGGGCAAATTAGATATTAATACACCTAAATTTATTGTTGAAAGTGATGCTACTATTGTTGCGCCGCTTATGTTTGCTTGGATTTTGGGTTGGTAATAACTTTAGTGTTTCAACTAATAATATAGTTGACTAAAAGCAATAATTTCATCATATTTTTAATATTATAGTGAACTTATTGCTTTTGTTTTTTGTTTGATATAAAAATAATTTTGAAAAACAATCTCTTCACATGGATGAATCAGCCGGGAAAACCTTTCCTGATTGCAGGTCCATGCAGTGCTGAAAGTCCTGCACAATTGCTTCATACCGCTAAAGGAATAGCAGCCAATTACCCCAATGCCATTTTTAGAGCTGGTGTTTGGAAACCACGCACACGTCCTGGAAGTTTTGAAGGAGTAGGAGAGGAGGCACTTGTTTGGCTGAATGAAATGAAAGCGCAAACCGGACTCAGATTTGCAGTTGAGGTTGCAACTCCATTACATGTGGAGTTAGCGCTTAAACATAAAGTAGATATGATGTGGATTGGTGCCAGAACGGTTGTAAATCCTTTCTCGGTGCAGGAATTAGCACAGGCTTTAAATGGCGTAAAACAAGTGCCAGTGTTAATTAAAAACCCTATTCACCCGGATGTTAATCTGTGGATTGGAGCCATCGAAAGAATTTTAAACACAGGAATTAATGATGTAGCAGCCGTACACCGCGGTTTTCATCAATATGGCCATTCGCAATTTAGAAACGACCCAGCTTGGGAAATTCCTATTCAACTAAAAAGCGCTATGCCCGATTTGCCCTTGTTTTGCGATCCAAGCCATATTGCAGGCAACAGAACATTATTGGCTTTTATAGCACAGCGTGCCATGGATTTAGATATGGATGGTTTAATGATAGAAACGCACTTTATGCCTGATTTAGCGCTAAGTGATGCCAAACAGCAAATTACGCCCGAAACGCTTAAAGAACTTTTAAATGGCCTGCGCATTGGGCAATCTGAAAATGAAATTGATGATCATTCTGATGAACTAAAACTACTCAGAAATAACATAGATGCTATTGATGATGAATTGATACAGCTTTTTGCCAAGCGTATAGGTTTTTCAGAACAAATTGGAAAGTATAAACAAGAAAATAATGTTACCATTTTGCAAATTAGAAGATGGAAAAAAACATTGAGAAGTCAAATCAAAAATGGCACTGCGCTTGGGTTAAATGAAAATTTTGTGAAGGCTATTTACCAATTGATACACGATGAATCAATTACAGTGCAAAGTCAGTGGCAAAGCATTAAAACAAGTGTAAAAGAAACTACTAAAAAATAACTTAGTTATTGTTTGTCAAGGTCTTCAACTTTTTCTACAAAAGTTCCTGCTAAAATAGCCTTAAATTTTGCCTCATCTTTAAACAAAGCAAGTGCATTTTTAACTTCCAAATCGTTGGATAATGCATATTGAATTTTACCTTTTTGATAATAATATTGCGTTACAATTTCACGCTCAATAATTTTTTTGATATCTTCCTTAAAAGTAATTAAATCTTCCTGTTCATGATGTGATACTTTTTGTGCTAAAGACTGATATTCTTCAGTTACAGCATCAAAATACTGCTCTTCTTCAATGGTCTTTTTTAATTCTTTAAATACTTTTTCGGTACTGGTTGTATAGGTAAAATCCTTTCCTTGAATGAAACTTAAAAAATCGGTGTAATCAACATCGTTAATTTTAAAAGCGCTTGCTGATGCAATGTTTGGATGCTTTTTTCGGTATTGTACTGCAAAGTCGAAAATCAATAATTTGTTTTCAAGTGTTCTTGCAATAGCGCTGGCATCAGTTGTTTTAACTGTTATATCAGGCTTTATGCCTCCACCATCAAGCACTGTTCTGCCTGCCCTAGTTTTAAATGATTTCATTAAAGAATCTGCCACTTTTCCAACACTGCCATCAGCGTTTCTATGGCTATAGTCCAATGCTTGTATGCATCGGCCGCTAGGCACATAGTATTTGGCTGTGGTAACTTTTAATTTTGAATTGTAGGTTAGGTTTTTGGTTGTTTGAACCAAGCCTTTACCAAAGGTGCGTTGCCCCATTATTACGGCTCTATCTAAATCTTGTAAACTTCCCGAAACTATTTCAGATGCAGAAGCCGAACCTTTATTTACCAAAACAATTAATGGGATGTCTTTATCGAAGGCATTATTAAGCGCTTTATAGCTTTTTTGCCATTCTGCTACTTTTCCTTTTGTACTTACAATTTCTTCGCCTTTTTCAACAAATAAGTTAGCAATGTTTACTGATTCATGCAGCAATCCTCCTGGGTTATTTCTTAAATCAAGCACTAAAGATTTTATATTGTTGTTTTTCTTTAAAGAGTCTAATGCATCGTTAATTTCTTTCGCACAATTTTCTGTAAAGCTTGTTAATATTATATATCCAACACCCTCTTCGAGCAAACCAAAATAGGGCACAGCTTTTACTTTTATTTCTTCTCTTGTAATTTTTTTCTCTATTTCTTTGCCGTCTCTTTTAATTATAACGGTAATTGTTGTGCCTGGCTGGCCTTTTAAAATTTTACTCATTTCATCGGTCTTCTTATTCTTAACCGATTTACCATCAACCATCAACAAAGTATCTCCTGCCAATAAGCCACTTTTAAAGGCCGCAAAGCCTTCATATGGCTCTGAAATTACAATATACTCACCTTTTTTTCTAATTAAGGAACCAATGCCTCCATACTGCCCTGTTGTCATAAAACGATAATCCTCAATTTCTGATTCGGGGATATAGGTGGTGTATGGATCCAAATTCTTTAGCATCGCATCAATGCCTATTTTAGCCAATTCACCTGGTTTTGTTTCATCAACATAATAAGCATTTACTTGTCGGAAAACGGAAGTAAAGATTTCTAAGTTTTTAGAAATATCAAAATAATCATCAACATAGCTTGAACTAAACAAGCCCAATGCAATAAAACCAAACACCAAAAAAAACACTTTTATTTTTCTTGTAAAATATTGTTTTAGACCTTGCATATCAAACTGTTTGTTGCGATTAAAATTTTTTATCAATACAAAAAAATAAATAATTACTTCATTGTATGATGCAAATTTAGTATTTCATTGACTTAATCGCATTTAAAAAGAATAAACAATGGTTAAATTGGGTTAAAATAATAAGTTGCTTATAAACCTTTAGCAGCATGATCTTTATCAAACACCAAATAAATTGATAACAGGTATTATTAGCACAAATAAATTATTAGTAACAAAGCAAATTCTTGGCCTATTTGGTATATAAATTATGGTATTTTTGCACTCCTTATTCGTGTTGTGGAAAGAAAATATAAAATAGAAATAAAATTAATTTATAAGATTAGCTTGCTTTGTTGGCTTTTTATAATTGCTGCTTTGCCAAGTTATGGATTAGCAAAAATTGATTCTTCAAAAGTTGCGCTCGATTCGGTGCCTTATTTTTTTAACGATGATTTTTCAAAATTTCAATTGCTTGATACCAGCTTAAATGAATTACATCGTTACAACACACTTTTTAAAAGCAATAATTTTTACAATGTAACGGGGCATGTTACCTTGCCAGCCAGAAATGTGTTCTACCAGCCGCTTGTTTTTGATGGTTTAAATTTTGCCAACAACCAATATGATGGCATATATTTAAACAATAATGAAGTGCAGTTTATGCATACATATTACCCCATCACTACTGTTAAAGCGGTAATTGGAAGCAAAAAAGAACAAGTAGTGGAGCTATTGCATAGTCAACAAATTATACCTGCCTTAAATATTGGATTTAAAATTAATGGAATACGAAGTTCAGGTTATTACAACAAACAACAAGCAAATACAGTAGCTTTTCAGGCCTTTAGTTCTTATCTTTCAAACAATGGGAGGTACAGCGGATTTTTTAGTTACACCTACAACAGAATTGTTGCTGAATTAAATGGTGGTCTTCAACCCGATTCAGCATATTCCTACGCCTACCCTCAATTAAGAGATAAGGCCCTCATTCCTGTTTATTTGAGTAATGCCAAGCATCAATTGTATGGTTCAGATGTTTATACCAAACAAATTTTTGGATTAGATCGTAAATTAAAAAAAACAGAACGCATTGCTTTGCGCGATTCAAGTGCTTCTTTAAACAAAATTGCAATTTATGGCCGTTATCAAGAGTATTTCAGACAATACCAAGACCAGTTTGTTGATACTTCTTATTACAACAATTTTTACATTACAAAAGACCAGTTTAAAGATAAATTAAGAGCGCAAAAAACCAAAGCCAGTGTTGCTATTTTTAATACAATGGCTGGCCATGCAATAGATAATCATATTGGCTATGAGTTGCAGGGCGGCATCGAGAATCTTGATGTTACACTTAATGATTATAAAAAAAATTATTTTACAAGCTATGCAAAGGCGCTCCTAGCTAAGAATTTTTATTTTTTAAGAGCAAAAGCAGAAGTGAAATATTTTTTAAATGGATACAACAAGGGCAATTATCAGGCATTGTTTACTGTATATGCATTGCCTACAAAATCATTTAAATGGAACTTGCAAGCAGGCGCCAATCAAGTGAATCCAGAAGTGATAAACAACTTTTACACCTCAAATAATTTTGCTTGGAACAAGCAGTTTAAAGCCATTAATCATACTTTTTTTAATGCAGAGGTAGCTCATAAAATGGCAGGAAATTTATTTCTCCAATACAGTATCATTGCTAATTATGTTTTTTTAGATAGTCTTGCGCTACCCACTCAACTCAATGTTAGCAGCAATTTATTACAAGTAAAGTATTTTAAAATTTTTAAATGGAAGGCACTTCGTTTTGTGCCAGAAGTATTATTTCAGTTAGAAAACAATAAAGCGCAATATTTCGGCTTGCCAAAATATTATACTAAAACTTCCTTATTCTTCGAAAGCCGTATTTTTAAACGACAACTTTGGTTTCAAATGGGTACAGATATTTTTTGGTTAAACAGTTATCGCCCTTATGCTTATATGGCTTCAACCAACCAGTTCTTTTATCAAACCAAATTTAAAACAGGTAACTTGCCTGTAGCAGATGTTTTTATTGCTTTTAAGATTAAAACGGTACAAGCCTTTGTGAGATTAGAACAATTAAGCACCGTTTTTACTGAACCTTATTTTTTTAGTCCATATTATGCCATGCCTGGTTTTACTTTTAAATTGGGATTAAATTGGCTTTTCATTAATTAATTCACTTGCAAAATTGAATAATCAAATTAAATATAGCATTTTAATTGCATTTGGTTTTGGCCTTGCCTTATGCAGCTGCACTGATCCAATTGCGCATTCAAATAAAACCGTTTTTAAATACAATGAATCAGCTGGTATTACTTCATTAGATCCTGCTTTCAGCAATCGCACCGAAAATATTTGGGCAGTAAATCAACTCTTTAATGGCTTAGTGCAACTAAATGATACGCTAGCTGTGATGCCTTGTATAGCTCATAGTTGGGATATAAGTAATGATGGTTTAAACTATGTTTTTCATCTGCGCAATGATGTTTATTTTCATGATCATCCTTTATTTTTAAAAGGGAAAGGTAGAAAAGTGACAGCGCTTGATTTTGTTTATAGCTTTAACCGTATGCTCGATCCCGCTATTGCTTCACCTGGTGTTTGGGTGTTGAATGCTGTGGCAAAAAAGGAAAATCAATACTTAATTGAAGCAACCAACGATACAACTTTAGTGTTAACGCTGAGCAAACCCTACAGGCCATTTTTAAATTTGTTAAGCATGCCTTATTGCAGCGTGGTGCCAAAGGAAGTGGCAGAACATTATAAAAAAGATTTTAGAAATAATCCTATTGGAACAGGCCCTTTTACTTTTAAATTTTGGGCCGAAGGTGAAAAAATGGTGTTGCTAAAAAATACAAATTATTTTGAAAAATTTGAAGGCAATAGAATGCCTTTTTTAGATGCCATTAATATCTCATTTTTAAAAGACCGTCAAACTGCATTTTTAGAATTTGTAAAAGGTAATTTTGATTTTATGTCGGGCATTGATGCTAGTTATAAAGATGAACTGCTTACAAGAACTGGCATGCTCCAAAACAAGTACAAATCAAATATCAATATGTCGAAAATATCTTTTTTAAAAACCGATTATTTGGGTTTTAATTTAGATAATGCTGAGGGTTTAGGGAAACTTTCAAAAGCACAGCAAACAAAAATTCGTAAAGCAATTAACTACGGATTTGACAGAAAAAAAATGGTACTTTATTTACGCAACAATATTGGGGTTGCAGCTATCAATGGCTTCATCCCTAAAGGTATGCCTTGGTTTGATACAACAATTGTAGGCTTTACCTTTCAACCTGAAAAAGCAAAACAACTTTTATTAGAGGCTGGTTTTCCTGAAGGTAAAAACTTGCCAGAAATTCAATTAATTACCACAGCCGTCTATCTTGATGTTTGCGAATATATACAAAGTGAATTGTCGCAACTTGGAATAAAAATAAAAGTTGAAGTTTTGTTGCCAGCCATAAATAGCGAGTTAATTGCCAACAATAAAGCAGCCTTTTTTAGAAAATCATGGGTGGCCGATTATGCTGATAAAGAAAATTATATGTCGGTTTTTTATAGTGGCAATTTTAGCCCCAACGGTCCCAATTATACGCATTTCAGTAATGCCGTTTTCGATTCATTGTATGAAGTTAGTTTAACAATGATAAGCAACAAAGAGCTGCAAAGTAATTTTAATCGCATGGAAGCAATTATTATTAATGAATCACCTGTAGTGCCGCTGTATTATGATGATGCAGTGTTTTTTTATCATAACAACATTAATGGTTTAAGAGGAAATCCGTTGAATTTATTACAGCTTAAATCGGTAAAAAAAAAGAAGGCAAATGAAATTAATTAAACTTATTTTTAGCATATTACTTTGCTTCACCATAAGTAATGTTCGCGCCGCAAAGGATGATTATGCTAAAACAACGTTGTTGTATGAAGATTATATTTATTCCTCCAACATTAAAACCGTACTTTTTTATTTTAATGGCTGGGAAACTGGCTTTCCTGCTATACGATTAAATAGTGATGAAAAGTTGAATTTTGGTTTCGATGATTTTGATAACGATTATAAAACATACAACTACACCGTAGTACATTGTGATGCGGCTTGGAATCCAACAAATATAACGCCTTCTGATTATATTGAAGGTTATACTGAAGATCAAATTTCAGATATAAAACGTTCTTTTAATACCATACAACAATACACACATTATCAGTTACTGATGCCTACAGAGGTGCTTAAAATTACAAAAAGTGGCAACTATGTTTTAAAAGTTTTTTTAGATGGAGATCAAGATCAAGTGGCAATTACCCGAAGGTTTATGGTGTATGAAGAGGAAGTTGATATTGTCTTTGATATTCATCCTGCAACACTTAATGAATATCGATTTTTAAAGCAGGAAGTTGATTTTAAAATAAGTTCAAATTACTATAAAATTTTAGACCCGCTAAACGATCTAAAAGTTGTTTTGATGCAAAATGATCGCTTTGATTCAAAGGTTGAAGATTTAAAGCCTGTTTTTATTAGGGACAAAGAACTAGACTACAGTTATGATGAAGAAAATACCTTTAATGGAGGAAAAGAATTCAGGTATTTTAATGTGCAAGCATTGCGAAGTCCTGATATCAGAATCAATAAAATAAGAGTTGATAGTGCTAATGTTTCGCACATTCATTTATACAACGATGAAAAAAGAGGATTCAAACGTTATGCATTTGAAAAAGATATCAATGGAAAGTTTATCATTAAAACAACATTGGGGGATAGTCCTAATACCGATGCTGATTATGTTTATGTATATTTTTATTTGATGAGTGATGCGCCATTAACTGATGGTGATGTTTATATATTTGGCGCTTTTAGCGATTGGCAATGCAAAGAAGATTTTAAAATGAAGTATGATGCCGATTTTAAAGGTTACAGGGCTGTTTTGCACTTAAAGCAGGGATTTTATAATTATGAGTATGTGGTAAAAGGAAAAAAATCAAAAAAACCTGATGAAACGCTTACTGAAGGCAACCGCTTTGAAACTGAAAATGATTATACTATTATGGTTTATCATCAGCCCATTGGTGTTTTTTACGACAAATTAATAAGTTATAAAAAAGTAAAATCAAACGCAGTTAAATAAAAATTAAAAAAATGGAACATAAAACTATTTGCACATACACCAGCGGAATGCAATTCGATATTGACATAAACAATCATCATTTTTTTATAGATGCCAATGCTGAAAATGGAGGCAATAATACAGGTCCAAGCCCCAAACCATTATTATTGGCTTCTTTGGCTGGATGCACGGCTATGGATATTGTTTCATTGTTGAATAAAATGCATGTACTGTTTACCAATTTTAATGTTGAAACCATCGCTCCATTAACCGAAGAACATCCAAAAGTATATGCAAGTATGCAATTAAATTATCATATCAATTTAGCCGAAATAGATAAACCCAAAATGGAAAAAGCAGTAGGCTTATCTATCGAAAAATATTGTGGCGTATATGCAATGCTTTCAAAAGCGATTGACGTGAAACATACTATTGTTTATCATTAAAAAATATATAGCAACATGAAAATAATTTGCATAGGTAGAAATTACGCAGATCATGCCAAAGAATTAAAAAACGAAGTGCCTAAAGAGCCAGTTTTCTTTATGAAACCCGATACTGCGTTGTTAAAAGATAATGCCCCTTTTTATCATCCATCATTTTCTAACGACATCCACTACGAAGTTGAATTAGTAATTAAAATATGTAAAAACGGAAAAACTATTCTTCCTCAATTTGCACATACCTATTATGAGCAAATAACGGTTGGAATTGATTTTACAGCCCGCGATTTACAGCAGCAATGTAAAGAAAAAGGTTTGCCATGGGAAAAAGCAAAAGCCTTTGATCATAGCGCTGTTATTGGTCGTTTTATTCCGCTTACCGCACTTGAAAATAAAGAAGAGATTAATTTTAGTTTAAACTTAAATAACCAGTTAGTGCAACAAGGCATTTCAAATCAAATGTTGTTTTCTGTTGATCAAATAATAGCTTACATATCTAGATTTATAACCTTAAAAACAGGTGATTTAATTTATACTGGAACTCCTGCAGGTGTGGGACCAGTAAAGATTGGGGATCAACTTAAAGCAAAAATTGAAAATGAGCTACTGCTTGATTTTGAAATAAAATAGAAATTGATTTAACTAGTTATCTGAACTGAGCTCTTTTTGAGCATCTTCAAACTCTTTTTTCTTATAAAGTAACCAACTTTTAGCATCTTCTGCATTCGTGAAAATTTTAGTTGGTTTGGTTGGTTTATTAAATCGAATGTAAAAATTTCCAGCAATACGAGTGGCTAGCGAGTTTACTAAAACAGCTTGTGCAATTAATTTTTTTTGCACTTCAGCATTTGCCCCTTGCTTTCTTGCATCCGATGAAATGTCAATATCTCCCAGTGCTTTAATAAATGCACAATGGAAAGCACCATTCGTAAGTTTTTCAGTGGCATTAATATGTTCAATAGAATCTTCTAAACTGATTTCATTTTCTGCGATAAGCTCAATATAAAGCACACCTTCTTCTTTATTGAAGGAAAGTTTTGCAGTGCGAGTATTAATTGAATGATTCAATTTATTGCGATTTAATTTATCATTTGAAGAGCAAAAGTATTGTATTGTAGCGGGAATATCAATATTTAATAATTTGGATTTACTAAAATTTCATGTTGACCTAAAAAAAGCAATCAAATGTATGATAAATTCACTGCGAATAGCTGAAAATAAAAACGTGGAAAACAATACCGATGTGAAATAAGTAATGGCCCAAATTTGTTTCACGGCATTTACCAATGCAAGATTTAAAATTATTGGCATAATTTATAAATCACATTGGTATAATTGCTTTACATGCATTTTCTGCTTTTTTATGGACGCTACTGAAGAATTATCGAACTCTTTTTTACAAGCCTTGAAGGCTTTAAGTGCCTCTAAAAATTATATATCACCAGCGTAATAATTCCCTTTTTTTCATAATTCAAGAGAAATAATCTTTTTCCAATTTAATATTTCCTTGCCATTGCTTCTTTGCTGGTTTTGATCGCCAGCATAAAGCAAAATAGATTTTTCATTTCCACTTAAATTGCACCAATAATCAATATTTTTAAAGAATTCGGTATTAAAAGTCTTTCCGGATTTAATTTCAATTGGTAACAACTTACTTCCGTTATCAATAATCACATCAATTTCGTGTCCTGTTTTATCTCTCCAATAGTAAAGATTAATTGGCAAACCAGCATTTGTTCTCTTCTTTATTAATTCTGTTACTACCATGCTTTCAAAAATTGAACCTCTTAATGGATGAGTTTTGAGTTGCATTGCATTTCGAATTCCTAACAAATAGCTTACTAAAGCTGTATCATAAAAATAGACTTTCGGTCTTTTAACAATCGTTTTATTGAAATTTTTAAAATGGGGTTTCAGAAGATAAATTATAAAACTACTTTCTAAGATTCCTATCCATGACTGAATTGTTTTAACATCTACTCCCGTTTCTACAGCTAAAGCACTATTGTTTAGTTCCTGCCCCGATCGACCAGCTAGTAATTTTATGAATCGCTCAAATACAATAAGATCTGTAATGTTTTTTATTTGTCTAACATCTTTTTCAATATATGTTCGAATATAATTTGGACACCAATCTTCAGGTGGAATATTTTGATCATAAATTGGCGGATAAAATCCTTTAAGCATAAGGCTGTCATCGTCAGACGGCAATAGTTTCGCCTTCTTTAATTCAGTGATAGAAAATGGAAGTAAATTAATATACCCTACTCTGCCAGCAAGTGATTGAGAAATCGTTTGTTGCAATAAAAAATTATTTGAACCTGAAAGTATAAATAAACCTTTTGTTTTAGAATTATCTAATATTTCTTGCAAGTATGAAAACAAAATTGGAGCACGTTGCACTTCATCTAAAATCGCTCCATCGGGGTATGAATCTAAAAAGCCGCGAGGGTCTTCTAAAGCAAAGTTACGGGTATCTGGATTTTCCAAGGAAAGGTAAGGTTTGCCTTTAAATACTTGTTTAACTAGCGTTGTTTTACCTGTTTGTCTGGCTCCCGTAACTGCCACAGCCTTGAATTTAGACGCTAAATCTTTTAATTTATCTTTTGCAATACGTTGAATCATAAAACAAATATATGGAATTATTTGGAATCTAATTCCAAATAATTCCATAATCATATTGCCAGTTAGGTACGTAAAAGGGCTATTCACTTTTAAATAGAAAAGCGCGCTAAATCTACTACCAGTGAAACTGCGCTGTAAATTATGCAGTGAAAACAATAAACCCTTGCTAATTTTTACATTAACAAGGGTTTATTTTTCTTTTGGTGGTACCTCCAGGAATCGAACCAGGGACACACAGATTTTCAGTCTGTTGCTCTACCGACTGAGCTAAGGTACCATCATTTTAAGGGTTGCAAATGTAATGCTTTTTTTTATTCCTCAAAATAAAGATTCAAAAAGCACACAAAAACTTTAATAATTAATGCTTTTGCTTCATTTTTTGCCTTTCATTAATCGCTAATCTTTTAGTTATTAAAGCAGTAGGTGTAATAAAGGGCCTGATAAATTATTTAATTTAAAAACTAAATTATTCATTAAACCTTCACAAAGTGCTCAACAAATGTTTTTAAAAGAGTAATCGCGCCATGGCAATTGTGTATTTTATTGCTATGACTAAGTTGTAATATGAATTAAAGTTAAGGTAAACCCATTGCTTATGCAGCATTTATGCCTTGTGATTTTATTTCAGCAATATTTTTTACCATCATTTTCACTATTTTTAAAATATTATTTGCAAAAAAAAATATTTACACTACTTTTGCGCCCCTTGATGTCCGATAGTGTAATGGTAACACTCCAGATTTTGATTCTGTCATTCAAGGTTCGAATCCTTGTCGGACAACTTTAAAAAGCCCTGTTATAATTAACAGGGCTTTTTTTATGAAATAAAACATGGAACAATTGTTGCCTAATGTGCTACAGAAAAAATACGCTGCGAAATCAATTTCTAAGCTTCGCGCAATAAAAATAAGGCAAATCGGTTAATTTAATTATTTTTGTAAAGATGTTTAGATCATTGAAATACTTTTTATCCTTTCTTTTTATAGCCTCATTAATGATGGCTTGTAAGCCCGTGCGCAAATCATACGTGCCGTATCGCAAAAAAAATAAATGTGGTTGTCCAACTTATGGTTTGCAGCAAAAATTCAGACCAGGGCATGGTTTATCTGCGCAAGCATCAAATGCTAAAATATTATTTTAATAGCTGATAAACACCAAAGCTACTTAAATAGGCCAATGCAGCCATAAATACAAACTGAATTAAAGGCCATTTGAATCCACCTGTTTCGCGATAAACTACAGCTATGGTGCTCATACATTGCATGGCGAATGCATAAAATAACATTAATGAAAAACATACAGCCGTGCTATAAACAGGTTGTAATGTATAAGGATTAACTTCTTCTTTCATTTTAAGTCGAATACTTCTTTCATCTGCTTCATCGCCCACACTATAAATAGTAGCCATTGTGCCAACAAAAACTTCACGTGCTGCAAAACTTGTAACTAAACTAATACCAATCTTCCAATCAAAACCTAAAGGTGCAATTAATGGCTCTATTGCTTTACCTGCAATTCCTGCATATGAAGCTTCTAACTTTTCGGCAGCAATTTTATTGTTTCTTTCTTTTTCGGTGTATTGATCTTTAGTAAGTTCATATTTTTTTTCGATGGCAAGCATGCTTTCACCTGGCGCAAATGATGCCATTAGCCACAATATAATTGAAATTGCAACTATAATTTTACCTGCTTCAAATAAAAATACTTTTACTTTATCATAAATAACCATTGCAACCTGTTTGCCTTGTGGTAAGCGATAAATAGGTAGTTCCATGATAAAGTAACTTTGTTCTTTACTTTTAATAATGTATTGCAAAACAAATGCAGCACCAATAGCTGCAATAAAACCAATAAGGTATAAGGCCATTAAAATTAATCCTTGTAAATTAATGATGCCCCATAAATTTTTACTTGGCACTACTAGTGCAATAAGTAATGTGTATACTGGTAAACGTGCGCTGCAACTCATTAAAGGTGTTACCAAAATGGTTATTAATCTTTCTTTGGTATTGCTGATTGTTCTTGCGCCCATAATTGCAGGTACAGCACATGCTGCACCACTTATTAAGGGAATGATAGATTTTCCATTCAAACCAAATTTACGCATCATTTTATCCATTATAAAACTCACGCGAGCCATATAGCCACTGTCTTCCAGAACAGCTATAAAGGCAAATAAAAAGGCAATTTGAGGTATAAATACAACCACACCGCTTAAGCCAGCTAAAATACCTTTCGTAATAATATCATTTAAAATACCTTTTGGCAGCGCATTACCAACAATTTCACTGAACCAAGAAAATGAATTTTCTATCCATTCCATTGGCCATGCACTAAAGGTGAAGATAAATTGAAAAATACTAAAAAGCACCAATAGGAAAATGGCAAAGCCCCATATTTTATGGGTGAATATATTATCAAGCTGTTTTGTAAGTGGGTTAATTTCTCTGTTTTTATAACTCACACTATTACTCGTAATTTCACTTATAAGCTTAAACCTACTAACCGATTCTGAGGTTTGTAATTGTATAGGATTTAACGCTTTGCCTGAAAAGAAAGCCTTAATTTGGGAATCGATATTGGTTTTAAAAAATAAGTTGTGATTTATATATTGTACAAAAGCGTCGAAGGCAGTATTGCTTTTTAATACATTTTGCAAACCAGTCCAATCATGCTCACTAATTTCATTCATTTGAAGCAATGGTAGACTGCTTTTAAAACTGCTAATTTGTATCTGTTTTTTCAGCTCTTCCAATCCTGTTCCGTCCTTTGAATTAACACTCACAACGGTTAAACCAAGTGAATTGCTTAGTTTATTTACATCTATTTGAATGGTTTTACGCTGCGCAACATCAATCATATTCAACACCAAAATAACAGGCATACCTATGTCGATAAGCTGGGTACACAGGTAAAGACTACGTTTTAAATTTGATGAATCGGCAACCACCAGCGTAAGCTGAGGATAATTAGGATGTTGTTCATTACAAAGCACTGCTGCCGTAACTTGTTCATCTATTGATTTCGGGAAAAGACTATAAGTCCCAGGCAAGTCAATAATTTCAATTTTTTTGCCATTGGCTAAACGACTGTAACCAACATGTAAATCAACTGTAACACCCGGAAAATTGCCGGTTTTTTGCCTTAAGCCAGTAAGTAAATTGAATAAGGTAGATTTTCCTGAATTTGGGTTGCCTGCCATAGCCACACGAAATCCTGCGTCTTGCCCTTGTGTTGAAAAAAGCCCCACAATGTCGAACTAAAATTGTTCTAAAACAACACTTGAGGCTTCACTTTTACGCAAGCTAAGAGAATATCCGGCCACCACAATTGCAATTGGATCTCCCATTGGAGCAAACCTTTCCAAGGTTACTTCTTCACCCGGTAGGCAGCCCATTTCCATTAACTTTAAAGCAATGTTTTGATCATTAAAATGATGTATAATGCCTTGTTCACCTATTTTTAAATCAGACAACAATATTTCAGACATACAATTTCTTTCCTTTGTAATAAAAAGCAAATTAACTAAAATCACAGCTAAATGCATATCACTTAAAAAAGGTATATTTATTTTGTAGTGCAGCTTAATAAAAATCAGTAAGATTTTATGATTGTTTAGTTCAACAACAACTCTTTTACAAATAGGTTGAGATTCAATATTGCTTCTTTCATCTTCCAATCGGCTTTATTTCTAACCTCCACGCGATTTGAAATGGCTCTTATTTGTGCACATGGCAACTTATATTGTAAACAACAATATAAAAATGCGGCACCTTCCATACTTTCAATTTGCGCATTACTGCGGCTTTGCATTGCTTTAATACTTTGTGCATTGCCATGAATTTTATTTACTGTTTGACCTTTTACTTGCTTCAAATTAATTAATTGCTTTAGTGCAATCATATTGTTATTGAACAAACCATTGGCAGCATAAGGTAAATCGCGCTCTTCTAAAAAACCTAATTCATTTATACCAATCCAATTATCAGCATCTTCGGCACCTAATTCGTAAAAAAAATCTTGCATTACATTTACTACTTCACCTAAAGTTAAAGAGCTATCAATTGCGCCTGCAACACCAGCATTAATAGAACAATCATATTGCTCTTTTGCTAATATTGTACTCAAATAAAAGGTGGTAAATACCATTCCAATACCTGTAATTAAAACATCAATTTGATGATGGTGCGTGCAGTATCTATTGATGTGATTATTTATTACTAGCGGAGTTCCAAGTGCCTCAATAATTGAAGCAATTTCAAACTCAGTAGCACTTACAAGTAAAATTTTCATGCCTAAAAATAAATAAATTAGTTTAATCATCCATAAAATATACGCTTATTAACCTATTACAATGTTTATATTT
Organism: Chitinophaga pinensis; assembly: GCA_945872355.1. Classification (GTDB taxonomy): domain Bacteria; phylum Bacteroidota; class Bacteroidia; order UBA4408; family UBA4408; genus CAIKXD01. The sequence continues at coordinate 7,981 of CAMBZU010000036.1, read as the reverse complement.
GTGCCAATTATTTAGCTCAATATGATTTACGTTACCCGAAAAGAACATTTTAATGCCGCACATAAAGTGTGGCGTGCCGAATGGAGTGAAGAAAAAAATTTGGAAGTGTTTGGTAAATGTGCCAATAAAAATTGGCATGGTCACAATTATGATTTATATGTTACGGTAAAAGGAATGCCCAATCCTGAAACAGGCTTTGTGGTTGACTTAAAATATTTAAGCAAACTAATAAAAACAGAAATTATTGAGGCGCTCGACCATCGTAATTTAAATTTAGATGTACCTTTTATGCAGGGGAAAATGGCTTCAACAGAGATATTGGCAATAGAAATATGGAAACAATTAGCGCCATTGATTGTTGCCTTAGGGTGCAATTTGCATAGCATTAAATTGTACGAAACAGAAAATAATTTTGTAGAGTACCTTGGCGAATCATAAACTCAAATAGCTTTAAAAATGAACGGTTACGAAAGAACAGAACATTATGATGAAGAATCATTAAATAAGATATCTACTGATTATTTAGATATTTTAAAAGAAATAGGAGAGGAACCCAATCGTGAAGGTTTGCTGAAGACACCTTTGCGCGCGGCAAAAGCGATGCAATATCTTACACACGGTTATGATCTTGATCCGAGTGCAATTTTGCGCAGTGCCATGTTTAAAGAAGATTACAAACAAATGGTAATTGTAAAGGATATTGAAGTGTATTCATTATGTGAACATCATTTATTGCCATTTTTTGGAAAAGCGCATATTGCCTATATACCCAATGGTTACATTGTAGGCCTAAGTAAAATACCTCGTATTGTAGATGCTTTTGCAAGAAGATTGCAAGTACAAGAGCGATTAACAACTGAAATTAGGGATTGTATTCAAGATACTTTGCAACCTACCGGCGTAGCTGTTGTTATTGAATGTAGTCACTTGTGTATGCAAATGCGTGGTATTCAAAAACAAAATTCTGTAACCACTACTTCAGCTTTTACTGGTGAGTTTCTTAAAGATACTACGCGCAGTGAGTTTATTAATTTGTTGAGAAGTAAATTACATTAAAAACTACAATTCTATCCTTTACGGAGCTTGATTTTAAATGCAATATTTTGAAAACTATCAATTAATATTTTGAGCAAATCAAAGTATAATGCAATTAAACAGCCTATTGTCATGGTTAGTATTACAAGCAAATTCACAAAATAAGTATTGTAGTATTTACCAGCAATAAATTTCTGAGGTGCATAAAAGTGTGCTCTGATTTGATGTTTGTTCGAAGCATTAAAATAAATATTGTTTTCATTTGGATGCAGCCAGCCTGCTTCTGCATAAATACCATCCTCCAAAGGTCTGCTGTTTTTTGCCAAATCTTCAATTCGGGCGTTATGAAATTGCATTTTATTTATTTCCAAATCATTTTTTAGCTTTTCATTACTGGCTTGCTTTTCAAAATAATGATCACGTAACTCATTATATCTGGTGTAGATATCTACATTGTTTTTTTTAATTTTACTAAGGAAATCTTTAGCTTTCTCAACATCTATATTTTGCTGTGCATCAAAGCCATTAAAGCCTGCCGCTTTTAATTCATTAATAACTATTTGTTGAGAAACTGCATCCTTTTTTTCTAATAGTTCAATCATTTTATTATGCCACAAACCCTTAGCGTAAGACGCATTTATGATTTCTTTTTCGAAAGCATAAATTTTATTTTCGTAGCTGTTGTTTTTAAATTGATTTACAACCAGTGCCTCAAAAGCCCAGCGAGAAGCCATTATTTCACCAGATTTGGGTACAATACTTTTAGCTGCTAAACTTGGATTCAACTCATCAAATTTAACCAAAAGGCCACTCAATAATAATTGTGGAATAATTAAAAATGGAATAATAATATAAATTGTAACAGCACTTTTAAATGCTGAAGAAATATTTAAACCTAAGGCGTTTGCAAATAAAGAAACAGCAAAAAGCATTAACCAATATTCAAGAAACATTTCCTGAAATCCAATAATATAATTACCAATAGCTGTAAAGAATAAGGTTTGCAACGCTGAAATAATAAACAATATAAATATTTTACTTAATAAATAGGCACCTTTGCTGAGGTTTAGGAATGTTTCTCTTTTTCTTATTTTACGGTCCTTAAAAATCTCCTCGGCACTTACGGTTAATCCTAAAAAAAGGGCAACTATTACACTCATAAAAATATAAGCAACTAAATTTTTATTGTTGTAAAATGTATAAGATTGACCTGGCAATTGATAACGCGTCATAAAGGCCAAAATAAATGCCAGCACAGGCGCTTCCAAAGCATTGATTAAAAGGTATTGTGTATTACTTATTTTTGCAAGCACATCTCTCTTCACAAAAACAGTAAATTGTTTTAAAAGGCCAGGTTTTTTATAGGTTTGATCAATGGGAATATAAATTATACTACCATCATTTTCTTCGGTGCTTTGCTCCTTTATAAAAATGGCATTCCATTCTTTTGGTGAAATTTTTCTTTCATTGGTAGGCATGCCATTCTCATCAAGCACGCGTGTTTCAATAATATTGAAAATTTGTTCGGGATTAACATTACCACATAAAATACATTCGCTTTCGTTGGGGTTTAAATAGTTTACAGCACTCTTAAAATGTGAAACAGCATCAACGGGATTGCCCAAATAAATTGGAAAACCTCCTTTGTCTAAAATAAGCAATTTGTCAAACACCTTAAAGATATCTGATGAAGGCTGATGAATCACTACAAACACAACTTTTCCTTTAAGTGCTAAAGTTTTTAGTAAGTCAATAATTATTTCACTGTCTCGCGATGATAAACCCGAGGTAGGCTCGTCTACAAATAAAACGCCTGGTTCCCTGATAAGTTCTAGAGCAATATTTAATCTTTTTCTTTGACCGCCACTAATAATTTTATCTAATGGACTTCCAACCTTTAAATCTCTTATTTCATAGAGCCCTAAATCGTTTAAAGTTTGATTCACTTTTTCGACAATCTTTTCATCGCTCCAATTCGAAAAACATAATTGCGCATTGAAGTGTAGATTTTGATAAACAGATAGGTCTTCTATGAGTAAATCGTCTTGAGAAACAAATCCAATTACTCCGGCCAATTTTGCTTTATCTGTATGCAGGTTAATGCCATTGATCCACACTGAACCTGCACTAGGTATTGCATTGCCATTTAAGATGTTTAATAAAGTAGATTTACCTGCACCACTTCCTCCCATTATGCCAATTAAATTTCCCGAATTTTCTTCAAAACTTAAAGGATGTAAGCCTTTTTTTCCATCAGAGAAATTATATTCAATTTGCTTTACTTTAAAGCTGATTGGGTATTTAAAACTATTGTTCAAAAAACAACTAATAATATCGCTATAATAAATGGGTTGAATTTTTGAACCTCGTATAGAAGAGCCATTGTTCAACTGATAAATTCTAAAATCAGAAATTGAAATGCCGTTCAATGAAAGTTCAAGTACACCAAAATATTTTACAAAATAAATATCTACGCTTGCTACATGCACCACACGCAGTTCTCCTTGCAAATGGTCTATTTTTAATAATTTACTTTTTGTATAGCTATTGTTGTTTTTTTCACTAGCAATTAACAATGCTTCATTATCTTTTGCATCATGCTGTGTAATTAAATTAAATAGGATTTCAAATTCTTCATCACTAATTCGAAAAGAAGAATAAACAGTATTTATAAACTCAAATTCTTGTTCATCAACTTCATCAGAAGCATGAATATACTCAATGAGCCTGACTAAAACTAGTATCTTTTGTTTTTGCGTTAAAGCTTCATTAATTTGTTCACAAATCACTAAAACCTTAACTGAACTTACTGCTGTTTTTTTTATCCTTTTTTCTCCATCGCTCTTATTATCATAGGTTTTTAAAAAAAAATCATAAAGTTCCAAATACTCATTTACTTGCTCACTATTCAGTGCTTGCTTTAAAAATAGCGCCACTGTACTTCTGCTGGCCGAACCATGAATTTCATGAGGCTTGCCAATAATAGCAAATAGTTGAATTAAAGCTTTAAGTATTTTGTCACTCATATATTACAACAAATAAAAAAGCTTTGAAGTGTGATATACTTCAAAGCTTTATAACATTCATAATCATTTTATTTTACTAAACCATTTCTAATTCTAGCAACAGAAGCTGCTAATTTATTTAAAAATACGCTATTACTTGCATCATCTACTTTCATACTATTGTATTGATTATTCAATCCATAAATTTGATCAATAACAGGTTTAAATGCTTTTTCTTTTTCGTATTCTTTTAATAAACTAACTAAGCTTTCAAGATGTCTTTTTTGTTCGAAAATTTTATCGAATAACATGGCATTTTTTTCATTTTTAGCCACATCTTTAATTAAACTTAAAGTTATAAATTGACTCTCAAGCCAGCTACCAGTAAGCATTTGAGTAGCCGCAAGCGCGCGCTCATTGTTTCTCATGTAATTGTCAACCTCATAATAAGCTTCATCAATTACTTTCTTCAAAGAATCTTTGTTTTCACTGTTTTGTGTTAATCTGTTCCCAACTACCTTATCAAATGTTTCAGTTAAATCAAGTGACTTAGCTAGATTTCTTGAAGTGTTAAGATAACCTTTAACGAGCGAGTATTCTTCATTAGTGGTAAGGTAAGCCATATCTACTGAATAGATCCCAAAATTAATTGCTTTTTGCAAAGAGGTATTATATTTTGATTCATTTTCAGTTACATTTAAAACATCTTTACTAAATGCGATGCCTGCTTTAGGCAGTGCATCAACCAATTCCATGGGTGAAGGAATGTTGGCAGTTAAATAATGAAATTTAAAATCTACCATTTCATCAACTGTACTTGCTGGCGCAGGAGCTGCAGCTTTTGCAGTTGTGTCAGCTGCAGGAGTTTCAGTTTCTTTGTTTCCACCGCATGATGTTAGTATAACTGTGCTAATGGTTGCACCTAGCAACAATATTTTTTTTGAATTATTCATATTAGATTTATTGTATAAATGATATTAAATTGAAGGTTACTTTTACAATTGATTGATAATCCTGACCAGCTTCTTGCATATCACCATCGTCCTCATTATAATGCCAATTGATGATTACTTTACCCTTGTCATTTTTTTCAATGTTTTCAAGTTTTTTAAATAAGTCAATAATACATTTAGCAGAACTTGTATTAAAATAATCAAGCTGAATGTCAAAGTTGGTTACTGGCATTGGTTGCGCAGTATATTTATCTAACCAATCAAACATATTTGAATAAAAAACTTTCGAATTCTCTGGGATTGATTTTCCTTTCATATCGAATTTCCCCGACTTAGGGTCAAATTGTATAAATGGTGTTTTGGCTGTTTGCTCAGAAAAAAATAGTTCCATTATTTAAGTAGCTTATTTAGAATTCAAATATAAAGTAATTTATAAAAATAAAAAATATTAATAAGCTGTTTGTTTAAAACCAATTATTAAAAAGTCATATTAAGACCTATTGACGGCATAAATGGCAATTGGTAAACAGTTCTATTTGTTATTCTATTAAAATAAAAAACATTCTGTCTATTGTAAATATTGGTGATCCCACCATGAACTTCCAAAATGCCATTTTCGCTTACTGTGAATTTGCGCTTTATGCTAATGTCAAATCTATGATAAGATGGTAAACGCTCCGAATTCAATTTTCCATAAAGCACACCAACATTTCCATTTGCCGTGGTGTAATTGGTGTTTAAGTTACCTTGAAAATCTAACAATTCATAAAAACCTTGGGTTTGTGTAAAAGGAAAACCAGAACCATAATTCCAACGTGCATCAACTTCCCAATTTAACCCCTTACCAAAAGTGTAAGAGGTAACTAAATTTACGTTATGTCTTCTGTCAAAATGAGGTGGGTAAAGTTGCTGACCATCCCAACGTCTTACATATCCTAAAGAGTAAACTGCCCATATATATAGTTTTTTGTAATCGTACTTTAATAGAAAATCAAGTCCTCTGGCAAAGCCGCTTTCAATAATAAAATCTTTCTTTAAAGAATCGGGCTTGGCTGAATTATCGGCCACATCATCAAATATTTTGTTTCTGTTTAAATTGGTTAATTGTGTAAACTCTTTATCATAAGCTTCAACATTCAATGATATTTTGCGTGTAATGTCAACTTCAAATCCAGCAATGTAATGATCTGCCTTTTGTAATTTGCTTTTCACCTCTTTTACTGTTCCATTTCTTGTTACAAATGTTTTAGGCAAGTTTTCTGGTCCTGATAAAAAACCATAAAATAAATTCACCACATCTCTATCAGAATTGGCAGCAATAAGGTTTTGCGAATACCTTCCTGCAGAAGCCTTCAAACGAAATCTATCGGTTACGTTATATTTTACACCAATGCGCGGTTCAGGCGATATTTCTTGTAGAGAGGCATAGTAATGTAGGCGCAAACTTGGGTCTAGAATTAATTTACCTAAAATCACTTTGTATTTTAAATATCCTGCAAGCTCTGAGGTACTTTCCTCTTGAGATATTTTATAACGGAAATTATAGTAATCGAAGGTGGTTTTAAAACCTAATATATCAATACCATAGTTTAACTCATTTTGACGCGTAAAGTAGGTGAAATTGATCCCAAAGTTAAAACCTTTAATGTTACTTGTACGGGGTAATTCAGCTCCTTCTGTCATTGAAATACTATAGTTAGAGTAGGCGAAATTTCCTTTGATTAAAACTGAAGAACCCGATGGAATGACTACAAAATTAGACCCAATTCCTGACGATGTCCACTTTAAATTACTTGTGGTTTTGTAATTTACTCTATCGCCATAATTAAAACCAAATAAGTTGATTTTACTGCCATTGGCCGAGTTTAAAGAAACTTTACCATAAAAGTCATTGAAGTTAAATGGTAGCCCTGCGGTATCAACATAATTGTAAATTAATTTTGAACTTTGTTCTAAAAAAGAATTTTTATACGATAATAGAAAAGAAGATGAACCGCCGCCTTCTTCTTTGGCTTTTTTAATTGGACCTTCTAAAAGTATTTTTGATCCAAAGGTGGTTGCACCTATTTTTCCAGAAATCCTCTTCTTATTGCCATCTCGGGTTGTAATATCCATAATTGAGGAAATTCTTCCCCCATATTGTGCCCCAAAGCCTCCAGTATAAACATCAGCATTTCTAATATAATCTGCATCAAAAACTGAAAATAAACCTATGGAGTGAAATGGGTTATAAATAATCATCCCATCTAATAAAACTTTATTCTGAACTGGTGCACCACCTCGTATGTAAAGCTGCCCTCCTTGGTCGCCTGTAAATACAACACCCGGAAGTACTTGCAAGTATTGAGCAATATCTGGTTCTCCACCAACTGAAGGAATTTTTTTGATATCTTGAGGCGTAATCTTGGTTACTGAAGTGCGAACTTCGGTGCGTTGCTCTTTTTTCTCAGCCGAAATTTCAAATTCTTTTAGCTTTACAGATGATTTCTTTAGAAAAAACTTTTTTGTTGAAATTTCATTGTCTTTTACCGTAATATTTTCTTTTACAGTATCATGACCTAGCATCGTAATCAACATTGTATAGCTTCCTGCAGGAAGTTTAGTAATTGAAAAATAACCATTTACATCTGTTTGTGCGCCAAAGGTGGTCCCCTTTAAAATAACAGAATTGAAAATTACAGGTTCTCCGCTTTCCGATTCATAAACAAATCCTCTAATATTAGCATTTTGAGCACTAGCGCTCGAAATACAGAAAATTACCATTAACAAAACTACCGTAGTAGCGATATATTTATTGTACATAAAATTTAAAAAAGTTCGTAAAGATATAAATCATCACTAAACGAGTAGATAATTTAACAAATTATGAGGTTACTTATATTTTAGTCTCAGCAATGGCTATTATTCTATCAAACTCAAAAGGTTTAACAGCACCAACAGAAAGCCGTGCAAGGCGCACCAAATCCATATTACTTAATAATTCCTCTT
>CAMBZU010000035.1 GCA_945872355.1 Chitinophaga pinensis | reverse complement strand
CAAAGATACAATTTGAAACCTATTCACAACTACTTTGCTTTGCAATTGTCAATTCTTCTAGTGAATATCAATAAATACTCACTTGTGTTTGTTTTTTGTGTTCGTGAACTCCCTCTGGTCGGTTCAAAGATACAATTTGAAACCTATTCACAACCATCCCTACTGAATGTTCTTTCACCCATCCAGTGAATATCAATAAATACTCACTTGTGTTTGTTTTTTGTGTTCGTGAACTCCCTCTGGTCGGTTCAAAGATACAATTTGAAACCTATTCACAACTAACGGAGTGGTGGTGATAGCAGAAGTAAAGTGAATATCAATAAATACTCACTTGTGTTTGTTTTTTGTGTTCGTGAACTCCCTTTGGTCGGTTCAAAGATACTCACGATAAAAATCGGGATTGAAACCTATTCACAACTGTATGTGTTTCTATATGTCAAAGAACAACAGTAAAAATCAATAAATACTCCCCTGTGTTTGTTTTTTTGTGTTCGTAAACTCCATTGGTCGGTTCAAAGATATCACAAACTAATTACTTTTAAATAGTTAGCATACAACTATTCAAAAACCCCAACATTTTAACAGTTGGCGCTAACACTAAATGTTTAATTGGCGTATTATAACTAAAAGTGCTATTTTAGCTATATCAAAATGATGAAATAAAAACATTGCAAATTTTATTAGCTCATAATTTAATAGAAGATTGTTTAAAAGGCAATCGTTTATCGCAACAACAGTTGTATAAAAATTGCTTTGACTTTTTGATGCGTATTTGCCGGCGCTATGTGAGCAATAATGATGATGCCGTTGACCTTATGAATCAAACTTTTTTAAAAGTTTTAACCAATTTGGCCAACTTTAGGCAAAACGAAAATTTTGAAGCTTGGATTAGCACCATTGCCATACATACCGCCATTGATCATATCAGAAAAAACAAAAGATACAGAGAAAGGGTAGCGTTAAGTGATGATTATAAAGTTGAACTGTTTTCGTATGACCAAATAAGCATTAATGTGGCAACAGATAAAATGATGGCAGAGGACATTATGAAAATGATACAGCTCTTGCCCATTTTAACCAGAGAAGTATTAAACTTAAATGTAATTGAAGGCTACCATCATAAAGAAATAGGAGAAATTTTAGGCATTTCAGAGGAGGCATCGAGATGGCATTTGCACAAGGCACGTCAAATATTAAAAGAAAAATTATTAGTGAATAAAAAAGTAAAAGTAGCATAACATGATAGATAGAGAAGATAACTTTAATGCGTTTTTAAAACAAAAAGTGGAAGAAAGCCATTTTGAGTTTGATGAAGCCTATTGGTTAAAAGCCGAAAAAATGATTGAAAATTCGCAACCCAAACGCAAACCATTTTGGTTGGGCTTTGGCTGGGGTGTGTTTTCCTTAGCCTTAATTGGAGGCGCAACAGCGCTGTTTTTAAATGGAGGTATACAAAAAGCAACATTTAATGCAAAGGCCCCAATAGCCGAAGCATCAATACTGCGTATGCCAACAGCTGTTCCTACGCAAGGTGTAATAAGCACTACTGCCACTGCCAACAATGCTGTGAATGTAGCAAGCAAGCAAGTAGCTGATTTAACTGTAACACCTCACAACAGCACTATTGCAGCTAATGCCCTGCCTAAAGCTAAGGCAAAAGGAAATCAACAAAAAGCAATGTTTCAAAAAGCAAATGCGCAAGGAAACAGCGGTGATAATAAAACAGCTAATGGCCTAACAGCAAGCAAAAGCACTAATTATGACGGGGCTTTTAATCGTGTTAAAAGTTTAAGCTTACCCAACTTACCCGAAATCACTTTAAGCGCCATTGAAGCGGAAGAGCAAGCGCAGGAAGAAACTCCCGTAATTACGATTGTTGAACCCATCATTATGAAATCAAAATCGCATGGGGTGAAAGATATTGATGTGAATGTGGTGGCCGCCTGCGAAAACAAATACAAGCACAATTGGATATTTAGTTTGCTTGGCGGTGTTAGCGACAGCAGAGGTTTTGAAGGCAATACAGCCAGCAGTTCAAGAATTGGATTTGGTTATTTTGGTGGCATTAAAGTGGCCTATAAAATTGACAAGAATTGGTTTGTTGCTGCGCAACCATTAATTTACTCGAGAGGCGCCATAAATACAAGTGTACAAACAGAAAAAATGGCCTATGATTTTGGTGCCGAAGCCGATGAATTTATAGTTAAAAACAAGGCTTTATTATTTGCCGAACTGCCTGTTTCAATTGGCTACCGTGTGCAAAGACATCAAATAAGCTTAGGTGCTGGCCTTGAATATTTGGTAAATGTAAAAAGTGATGTAAAAGAATTTGGCACTACTAATTATACCATCAACCAATGGGGCTATACAGATGGCTTTAATAGAACGGGAGCCATTGCTATGTTTAACTACTCATATAATGTTTTTAATGAATTTTGGTTAAGCATGATGGTGCAAAAAGGTTTTACAGATATGACGCAAGCCAACTACTTTACAACCAATAGCAAGGATAAAAATTTAAATTTAAGAATTGGTATTCAATACCAATTTAGCAATCAAAACAAGAAAGGAAAATAAGATGATGAACGTATTTTACAAATTAACAATTTTAGTATTTACACTCTCAATAGTGCAAGCTTGCAAAAAGAAGGAATTGCCTGAACCAAGCAATGAAGCTCCTGTTTTTATGGTGAGCAGCAATGTAAATGGCAATGATGTTAGTATTGCCGCAGGCAAGGACCAATATTTTATGTATACTTCTCATAGTATTGATGCTTTAGGAGTTAATGTTTTGAGTGGCACACTCCGCTCTGAACAATGCGAAAATTGCAAGCATGGATTTACAATTTCATACAGAGATAGCTATTACAGAAACAACCTCATCATTAATAATATTTCAGACGTATTAAAAGTTGGAAATTATTACTTTTACAATGGCGTGGATACTTTGGGCATGAACAACTTGCAAGGCAATGTTTTTAATTTTACTGCCTATGCACCTGCTGGCACTAATTACAGCTACAGCTGGAATTTTGGAGATGGCGGAGCATCAACACTTGCTAATCCAGCGCATCATTACGTAGAGCCTGCAGATTACAATGTTTGTTTAACGGTGAGTAACCCAGGTTATCCATCAAAAACCATTTGTAATGTAATTACAATGGATACCATGTGTAGGTTTCAGTTTAACCAAACTATAAATCAAAACCTTGTATCATTTTACACCACAGGCAGCCCAAGCTCGTTTGCATGGGATTTTGGAGATGCCACAAATTTGCAGGTTAGCGGTCAAACAACAACCAACAACTACAGTCAGGCTGGTATTTATAGGGTTACCCTTGCCGATACACTTTCAAGTTTAACTTGCAATAATACCTTTCAAAAAGACCTATTGATAGGTAATTTTACAGGCAGTGAAGTAGCTGCAGGCTTTAATTATGGCTATGTACAGCCTGTATTGCCTTTACAGGTTGATTCTGGATTTAGAAAGGTGGTGGTAAACTACACTGCTTCTAATGGAAATAAATACAGTACTTACAATGCAAATGCATTTCATTCTCAAATAAATAATAGCTTTGCAGTAAACTCAGCTTCGCCTTATAAAAATAACAGCGCTGGAGAAAAGACCTATAAATTAGAAGGAAACTTTAAGGCTTGGTTTTACAATGTTAACAATGCAAACGATTCAATATACATAGAAACATCTAAATTTATTATGGGAGTAGCTTTCCCTTAAATTAACTTTTAAAACCAATACACTATGAAAAAAAGATTTACTTTATCAGTTTTAGCAACATTTATGATGGTGTTGCTTTTCAGTTTTAAGCTTCAAGCACAAAGTTGCGAAGCAGGATTTAGTTATACACCACCAGATCCAAATGGCGTGGTGGTATTTCAGGATACCTCCTGGTCGCAAGATCAAATACTAACATGGCAATGGGATTTTGGCAATGGCACCTCAGGTCAAGGCCCAATTGCTACGGTGCAATATACTGCTAATGGAACTTATCAAATATGTTTAATTATTGAAAGTGCTAGTTGTATTGATACAGTTTGCCAGTATGTTGCTGTTACTTTAGCCAATCCTTGTACATTGAATGGAGCCGTTAATTTAATTGGCCCACCACCGCAAAATACGCTTTCTGCAGATTTTACAGGAGGTTTACCTCCTTATACCTACTCATGGAATAATGGTGCAAACACACAAATAATTACTGCAACAGCAAGTATGAACTACTGCGTAACTGTTTCTGATGGTATGGGATGTACGGTAACTGCTTGTTATAATTACATGCCAAACTGCAATATGGTTTCTGTTATAGTTGCTGATACTGTTGCCAATAGTTTAAGTGCTGTAACAACACTTGGTACATTCCCTTATACTTATCAATGGAGTAATGGTGCAATTACTCCTCAAATAATTACCAATGGAACAGGTAATTTTTGTGTTACAGTAACTGATGCATTAGGTTGCACAGCTTCTAGTTGTTATAACTATAGCAGCTGTAACAGTGTATTTACACACACAACTGTATCACCTGGGGTATATTTATTTGTTTCAAATGCTGCCCCTACGGCGCAAACCATTTGGAATTTTGGTGATGGTTCGCCAATTGATACTATCATAGGCAATCAAATTACACATACGTATTTAAGTACTATGAGTTACCAAGTTTGTATGACTGAGCTTGGATGTGCTCCTTATTGCAGCCCAATTTATGCGCAAGGCAATCCAACATCTGTATTATGCGGCACCGTTTTTAATGATGCCAATGGTAATAGTATTATCGACACTACTGAAACTGGCTTAGGCGGCATTTACTTATTTATTTACGGAGCTGGAACGCAACAAACAGTTTTCAGCGATAGTATTACAGGTAATTTTTCATTTAATCTACCAGCCGGTACTTATACCGTTCAATTATGTCAAAGTGGTAGTATTCTTCAAAATTCAATTATTACGGTGCCAGCACCTTTACCTACTGTGCCACCAAATAATTGCGCTTCTTATAATGTTACTATTGGTGCTAATGATACCATTTGTGGTTTAAACTTTGGCGTGTTTACAAATGCCTCAACTGTTTCGGGTACTTTATTTTATGATATCAATAATAACGGCATATTGGATGGTGCTGAAACTGGTTTACCTTATCAAATAGTACAAATAGGCGCATATACTGCTTATACAAATGCGAATGGTTTTTATAGCATTTCTTTACCTATTGGTTCTTATACTATTTCTTACACGCCAACAGGTTTTTATAGTACTGGAACAGTAACAACAAGCAATGTAGTAGCTAATGTTACCCAAAACGGACAAACTTATGGCAATAACAATGTTGGTTTATATATGACCCCAGGGCAGGTTGATTTAGGAATTACTATCAATCCAAGTACTACTGTTACCCCTGGTTTTGGTGCATGGTACAGTATAAATGTTTGCAATAATGGTACAACACCAACTGGTGCAACCATTTTAATGCAATATGATGCGGTTTTAACACCAAACTATCAAAGCCCAGCTGGTTCAAGTGTAAATACAAGCAATCATTTAATTACTTGGAATGTTGCTAATATTAACCCTGGTGCATGCTATTATATTTGGGTATCCTTTAATGCATTGGTTAGTGCACAATTAGGCGCAAGCACTATTGAATTTGTAAGTGTTAATCCAACAACTGGTATTGATAATAATGCAAGCAATAATACAGATACCATTCATCAAATTGTGGTTGGCTCTTGGGATCCAAACAATAAGTTAGTTGCCTACAGCAATACCAATGATCCAAATTATCAGATGGTGGCTAGCACCACGCCAAATCAGGAAATACGTTATACAGTTAACTTTCAAAATACAGGCACTGCACCTGCATACAATGTAGTAGTAGTTGATGAAATGTCGAACAATTTAGACATTAATACTTATGAATTTGTTGGTGCTAGTCACAATTGCCAAATCATTAGAAACGGGAACACTACTACTTATAAATTTATGGGAATAATGTTACCAGATTCGACCAACAATGAGCCGGGAAGCCATGGTTTTGTTACTTATAAATTAAATGCGTTAAGCAGTTTAAATTTAGGTGATCAAATGATTGATTATGCCAATATTTATTTTGATTTTAATGCACCTGTATTGACCGAAAATGCTGTGGTAACTGTTGTTGGCCCAACTGCAGCAGGTTCAATATTGAATAGCAACTTAGCTTATGTTTATCCTAATCCGGCTGAAGATTTTGTAAATATAAATTTGCAAGCGCAAGTTGATGGGCATGTAAATATTGCTGTAATTGATGGAACTGGTAAAGTTTGCATTCAGCAAGAAAGAAGCTTAAAAGCAGGTTATAATAAAGTAATTTTAAATACAGAAAATTTAAGCCAAGGTATTTACTTTGTTCAAACTACCACGCATGATGGGGTAGTTAAAACCTCAAAGTTGAGTATTAAATAAAACGCTTAATTTATAAAGGAAAAGCGCTGCTTCGGTGGCGCTTTTTTTATGCTTGTAAGAGCCATTTCATTAACTTTATAGTCCAACTAAAAAATAAATATGCAATGGTTAATGCTTTGCCATAATTGGACTAAATTGAAAGTGTAATCGGTATAAAATTGTTGACTTAAAATTAGAATCTCGCTTTATTTTGGTTTTCTACTTGTATGTCTGATGCGCAAAATGTGAATTTCTGATAATATGACACGAAAAGATACTCTGTACTTATCGATTATAAATGCCTTGAAAGTACTATCATTATTAAATTTAAACCCAAATTAATCAATAGGAGATTTAAAAAATCGAACTACTTGATTTAGTTGGGTTAATCCCGATTTAGAAAATGTTATCAGATTTGTAAAAATCTGATTTACAATTTCTTTATCGTTTACGCATTTCTAATGCGTAATCTGGGTTAAAGCGATCATTTTCATATTGCAAATAGGTGCGGGGTAATTCTTGTATTGTTTTCAGAATTTCGTTTTCCAGCTCTGCTGCATACTTGTAATAGCCCTTTTGTTCAAGATATTCAATGGCAGCCATTAAGTTATTTAATGCAGTCTTACTCCACTTTATTTTCATCCATTTGATTTTCTTCTTTCAGCCAATATTTTTTTTACTTCCTTATGTGAGATGTATGAATTATTTTCTATTTCGTTTACAGCCGTTTCTATTTCACTGTTGTAATCCTTTAAAAATTCCTTGTATGAATCGTCATCAAATTCATTGCTTGATTGATAGGCAATTTTCATTGAATCTAAAAATGCAGTCAACTTGCGTTCCTCTGTTTTGGTTTTAATACTTACAACAATTTTCATAAAACAAAAATAATGAATTTTTCATAGAAAGTAGGGAATGTATTGATTAGGTGTTATAAAAGCAAATGAAATGCTTTCTCTGTTAGAAGCATCTATGCTTGTGCTGCGACATTTTTAACTTTAGTTTTCTGCAATAGCTCGCGTCCGGCGAGTGAATATACCGATAGGCCTCCGGCCTGTAATAGTAATTTTGTTTTGTGAAGCTTGGGAAACACAGCAGTGTAACCATTGGTTTAAACCATCATTGCGAAGGCAGCACACAAAGTTATCTGTTTAAGGTTCAAAGACAGCCTTAAACAGTTTGCTTCGCCTTCGGCTCGCAATGCCGTTTGAAGTAAAGACAATAGTTGCGTTAAGGATGGACGTGGAAATCTTTTTTGGCCAAAGCCAAAAAAATTGGAACAAACAGCCTGGCGGCTGCTTCAGCAGGCGAACGCCCAAAATAATAATTTAAGAATTTTAATTTAAATCTGTCAACTTAAAATTTACTCCATCAAACAATCCTTTATCACTGAGCTTTAGCGCTGGAATAACCAGCAAAGCCATAAATGATAAGCTCATAAAAGGGGCATCTAATTTACATCCTAATTCTTTGGCTTTATAGTGTAAGGATTGATAGCCAGCGGCTACTTCATCAACAGAATGATTGCTCATGATACCTGCTACTGGCAAGGCCAATACATCTTCGCCATGCTGATGTGCCACTGAAATACCTCCTTTGCTTTCAATAATTAAATTAATGGCAGTGGCTAAAGATGCATCATCAACACCAACTGCAACAATGTTGTGGCTATCGTGCGCAATGCAACTGGCAATGGCGCCTTCTTTTAAACCAAAATTTTTAATGAAAGCTACTGATGGTGCCGCATCAACATACCGGTTAACTACTACAATTTTTAAAATATCTTTTGTAGTATCTGTAGTTAAAAAACCATTGATAACAGGCACTGTATCAACAATACATGCTGTAATTAATTGCCTATTGAAAGCTTCTATAATTTTTATTTTTCCATTGCTTGATATACAAGCCAATTGCTGCGCTGTGATGGGTTTGCAATTAAACTGATTGATGATATGAAATGGTTTAGTTTCGATATTACTGATTTGATTTTGCGCTACACATATACCTTTGATAAAGGTTTGTTTCACTTTAAATTCTTTTACATTATTGATGATAATAAAATCGGCATCATCATTTACATACAACTGCCCAACGGGTAATTTATAATGTTTTACAGGCAAAACACAAGCTGCATAAAGCACATCAAACATATCGTAGCCCTCATTGATAGCACGCAGCACCAATTGGTTGATGTGTCCTATTAATAAATCATCGGGGTGTTTATCATCTGAACAAAACATGATTTGCTTTGGAAACACTTTCATTAAAGGAATGAGCGCATCAAAATTTTTAGCTGCACTGCCCTCTCTGATGATGATTTTCATGCCTAACTTTAATTTTTCGAGTCCTTCATTATAAGTAAAACACTCATGATCGGTACTGATGCCAGCGCTGATGTATTGTTGTAAATCAACCCCGGTAATACCAGGCGCATGACCATCAACAGGTTTATTCACTTGATGCGCTGCACTCACTTTTTGCATCATTTCATGGTCACGATGAATCACAGCAGGATAATTCATGACTTCAGCCAAATACCATATATCATCAGATTGCATTAGTTTTTCAATACCTCTGGCATCTATTGTTGCCCCGGCTGTTTCGAAGCTTGTAGCAGGCACGCAACTTGGGGCGCCAAAAAAGAAATTAAAAGGAACGGTTTTGCTATTTTCGATCATGTAATTTACACCATCGATACCCATTACATTGGCTATTTCATGAGGATCACTTACAGTAGCTACTGTGCCATGCAGCACAGCTACTTTAGCAAATTCAGAAGGCAATACCATACTGCTTTCGATATGAATGTGCGCATCAATAAAACCAGGTAAAATATAATCTTCAACTATTTCATCAATGGCTTGTACTGATATTATTTTTCGCCCATCAACAGTAATTGCTGCAGCATAAGTTTTTCGATTTTCAATATCGATATAATTGGCTTTTATGATCAACTTATTTGGTATTATCTTCGTTTTTAAACCAAGTGCTATACATTAAATAATTGTTGGCAATGCGCTGTACTTCGCCTTTAAAGAGTTCTTCGCTGAGTTGTTTAACTTTTTTTGCAGGAATGCCGGCATAAATTGAACCTGCTTCAACAATAGTGTTTTCGAGCACTACGGCGCCAGCTGCGATGATACAATTTTCGTTGATCACCACATTATCCATAATGATTGCACCCATACCAATGAGCACATTATCGTGCACAGTGCAACCATGCACAATGGCATTGTGCCCAATAGATACATTATTGCCTAATATTACTTTTGTTTTTTGATAAGTGCAATGAATAACAGCACCATCTTGCACATTTACTTTATTACCCATGGTAATGCTATTTACATCGCCACGCACCACGGCATTAAACCAAAAACTACAATCGTTGCCAGTTACTACTTGCCCTACAATAGTAGCATTGGGAGCAATAAAGCAATTTTGGCCAAATTGCGGACTTACACCATTTACAGGTAAAATAACACTCATATTATTATTTTAAGAAAAAATTATTCTAAGATTTTAAGCTCTATCAAATCGATTTTATTGCCAGCCACTTGTTTGATGGTAAATGTAAAAGAAGGCAAATTAATAACTTCATTTAACTGAGGAACACTGCCATGGTGCTGCAATATAAGACCGGCCAAGGTTTCGTATTCTTCGCCAATAGGCAATTGGAGTTGGTATTTATTATTGATATAATCTACTTCTAAGCGACCCGAAAGCAAATAATCAGTAGCTGATAGTTTTTTATCAATTAAATCTTGTTTATCATGCTCATCATCTATTTCTCCAAAAATTTCTTCCATTACATCTTCAATAGTAAGCATGCCAGCGGTGCCCCCAAACTCGTCAACCACAATTGCTACGCTTCTTCTTTGCTGTTTTAAAAGTGTGAGAATTTCGCGTGCATGCATGGTTTCGGGCACAATAGAAATTGGCAATAAAACTTCTCTAATTGATTTAGGTCTTTTAAACATTTCAGAGGAGTGCACATAGCCAATAATATTATCGATACTCTCTTCATAAATTAAAATTTTAGAGAGGTGTGTTTCAGCAAATTTATGTTGTAAATCGGCAATATTATCATTTACTTCCATACCAATTAATTCTGGTCGTGGGATCATACATTCGCGTGCTTTTACACTGCCAAATTCAAGTGCATTTTGAAATATTTTAATTTCATGATCAAAATCGTTTCTATGTGCATTTGATGTGGTGAACTGTTTTACATAATTATCTAAATCAATTCTACCAAAGGTTACGGCACTTTGTTCGACATTAATGCGAAAGCCAAATTTCAATAAAAACTGGGCAAAACCTAATGTTACAAACACAATTGGAAAAAGCAAGAAATAAATAATAGCAAAAGGAATGGCCAAAAAGTTGAGCATGGCATTAGGATTAATACTAAAGAGCGCTTTAGGTATAAACTCGGCAGTAACAACAATTAAGAATGTAGAGACGATTACACTAAGCATAAGCACCCCTAATTGCGAGTGAATATACTGATGAAAAAATGGCTCCAAAATGGCTGTAGTATAAATACCGTAAATAACCAATGTAGTGTTATTTCCTACCAAAGTGGCCGCAATAAAACGCTGCGGATTTTTCATAAAAAAAGAAATGATTTTTGCAGGAAAAAACCCTTGATTACTTTCTAACTCTACACGCAATTTATTAGACGTTAAAAATGCAATTTCTATTCCCGAAAAAAAGCCTGAGGATAAAATTGCCAATAATATGATGGATAGTGAACTCAAAATTTAGCTTAAATTAGATTGATTTTGTTGAGAATTTACAGGTATTTTTTTGATTCTTTTTTTGTTTACGCTAAACATATATGCGCCAATAAAAGTGATTGCTAAAAAAATGCCTGCTTCGGGTAACTTATTATTTTTTGCATTTATAAAAGCACCAATGATAGCTCCAATAGCAGCAATGAGCCAAATGATTTGAAGCGTTTTGAACATGTTTTTCAAATTACTATTTTTTTAGATTTATGGTACCTTTCATTTTTTTTATCTTATACTTTGTAAAGCTTTGATTGCTTTCGAGCCCATCGCCCATAATTATCTCATCTTTAGTTGTTATGGTTACAAAAGCATCTGAAACAATGGTTTCTTCTTTTTGATTCCACACCAAATGCTCGGTTCGGAGCGTTTCATTTTTTTCATTTACAACCACTACTTTTCTTTTTGCTTCCATAATATTATTATCGGGCAGCTGTAAAACTTTAGCGTATTGTGATGTTAATGTAGAGTTCACTTTTTGGTTGCTATCGTAAAAATACATTTTTATTCCTTTCGGCATTTCAATGTAAGGCTGTTTTTCGGCAAACCTGTTTAATTCTTTTGCTAATAAACGCGCTTTTATTTTTGCAGAGTCGCTGTATAATATTTCTACATCTTTACCTTTTTCAACTGGAATGGCTTTTTTGCCTGTAATTATTTTTACTTTTTCAATATCATTTTCGCAGGCACTTATTGTAAAAATAAATAAACTAAATAGTATACTATATTTTACCTTATATGAAGTTAAAAGCCTAAAAGCATCCATTTTTTAAGTTTAGTTAATCATACCTTGTTTTAATAAACCAGCGGTCGTTAATGGTAAAGCCCACATTAACCATAAAGTAATTTTGTTTAACCAAATTATAAAGTGTTGTACCTCTTCTGCCTAATTCCATTCCTATATTTACTGTTGAAACAGCTTTTCTTAAAGGAAAACCAGCACCGAAAGTAATAGCTTGTTCATTAATTTGCGTATTATTTAAGTAGTAAGGCAGCGTAGCATTTTTAAATCCAAAACGATAATAGGTATGCTTTAAAAAGCCATCAGGAGATGAACTATTTGGGAAATATTGCAAGCCAGCTGAAATTGTTCTACTATCTTTTAAATTATTTAAACTGCCACTAATACTATCCTTTGCCCAATTCACCAACTTGTATTCCATACTATAGTTGAATTTTGCACCCATTTGCAAATTAAATCCCAATGTATATTGACTGGGCAAATATGCAATTACTTTGGTGGGCTCGCTGTAGTAGGCAGTATCAACAAGACTTGAAGCTAAATTTGTATTAAAATATCTTGTGGAAGTTAGTTCTTTATTGTTATTCATTTTACCTTTTAATCCGTAGCTAAAACCCAAGGTAAGTTTTGTTTCGTCATTAATATTTAGCGTATGCTGCAAACCTAATAAAAAGGAAAAACCTTTGTAATTATTATAGGTGTTGTTTAAAATATTGAGGTAGTAACTGGTATCTGAGCCAATAAAACTTTTATACTCTTCGTTGGTAATATTTCCAAAATTAAACTCAGTACTAACACCAATAGCAAAGCCAGGCATAAGGCTATCATTAAATATTTTGAAAGGGTTGAAGCCATTTGCAAGGTATAATTTATTTAATCCTCCGCTTCCGCGATAGGTATTTTCTACCTTTTGGTTATTGAATTTTGTTGTATCAGTTACCTTGTATCCTACTCCGGTGTATGGCAATATACCAAATGACAATCCCCACCATTTAGTAACTGGAAAGCCCATAGCTAAATAGCCAAACGAACCACTTTTATTAGAAATAGTATCGGTTGTATTAAGTTGTTGCGAATAATTTCCGCTCATCCCGGCATTAAAAGCTGTTAACCTAAGTGCTGCAATTGAAGCAGGATTATTGTAATTTAAGTGCCATGGTCCTTTTTGCGCTACGCCAGTGCCACCTAAGGCAATATTTTGGGCAAAGCCCTTAAAAACTTCGGTGCCATACCCATATCTTGAGTATATTGAATTGGTGATATTTTGAGCCTGTGCCAAATGGTTAAAAAAGGCAAAGAAAATGAGCAAAGAAAAGCTGAACTTTATTTTTATGTCTTTCATTCTTAATGCTGCTTCCTATTTAATAGGCAGCCATTGCTATATTTGTTTATTGTTGATAGTTTAAAATGCTGTTTAATCCTTTTAAAATTAAATCAAGGTCGGCAAAGATGCCATTTTTTAATCCTTTTTGCAAGAAAGGAGCATCACCGCCTGTTAAAACTATGTTAACAGCACTGTTTAATTGCTTATATTCTTCAATGATACCTCTAACTTCGGCTATTATACCCAATTGCACACCCATTCTTATTGAATTTTGCGTGTTACTTCCAATGAGGCCAATATAATCAGCATCGAAAGAAATTAAAGGCAATTTATTTGTTTGTTCATGCAAGGCTTTAAACCTCATGGCCAAGCCAGGCGAAATGCCACCACCTAAAAAACATCCATTTTTATCAGTATAATTATATTTTATACAAGTGCCTGCATCTATTACAAGAAAAGCATTTCCTTTAAATTGCAAATAAGCACCGCATGCTGAAGCCAATCTATCGCTGCCCAATGTATTTACCGACTGATAATAATTACTTAAAGGCGTTGGTGTTGATGCCTCAAAAAAGCTGAGTTTGCCTTTTGTTTTTAAAAATTCAAGTGTTTCTTTGGGCAATTCGACCACAGTGGCAAGCATGATGTGATCAAATGTAAAGTCGTTTAACCTGTTCAGCAATGCATAAATATCATTGTCAGCAAGTGTTTTCTTGAGGATTTCGCCATCAAATAATCCTGCTTTAATTCTTGTATTGCCAAAATCTAACACTAAGTTCATGCAACAAATCTAATAAAGACTTGCAATAAAGCTAAGCATTAGTAAAAAAAACTAAGCTATTGGCTAGATAAAAAAAGCCAGAATGCTTAATCCTAAAAGCATTATACGTAATCCTACAAAAATATTTAGCAGTTTTGCAGCCAAGTATTTGCCTACATTTTTGTTTACAAACCATCCAAAATTACCTTTACCTTTGATACGATAAATTTGTTGTTTGTTTTGGTTGAAATAGTGTGTTGAATTGGTCATCCTATTCATTTTATTTGATCACAAAAATAAACACGGTTTATTAGCCAGAAATTAAGTTGCTGTTAAGGATTTGTTTAGGTTTTTAATAGTTATGTTCAAAATAGTAATTACTGCCAATTATATTATCCATTATCTTTACATAAAACAAAGCATTACATGAAATTAAAAATACTTTTTTTTACTGTGTTATTGATGAACTTCTCTTTGGTTCTTTCGGCTCAAAATACAGCTGAAGACAATACAGCATTGCCACCTGTACCTATGGATGAAGCAGCGCAAGAAGAAACATTTGTAATAGTAGAGCAAATGCCTGAATTTCCGGGAGGGCAAGCTGCTTTAATGAAATATTTAAGTAGTAATATTAAATACCCTGACGAATGCAGAAAAATGGGTATTGAAGGAAAAGTTTATGTAAAGTTTGTTGTAGATAAAACTGGTAGCATTACTGATACAAAATTATTAAGAGGTGTGCCCGATGGAAAATTACTTGAAAATGAAGCCATAAGGGTAATAAAAACGATGCCAAAGTGGAATCCAGGAAATCAAAGCGGAAAGCCTGTGAGTGTTTATTTTACTTTACCCATTTCGTTTAAGTTAAATTCGGAAGTCGAAAAAAAATAATTCATTCAAGCTCAATACGCATTTTTAAAGGCAAAGAGGGGCGTGTAATAAAAAAAATGGGATAACAGCTCCTAAACTTTTAGTGATTATTTTTGTTGGCTCATTATAAAAATTAAAATTGAGCGCAATCCCAATTATTCAAACCAAAGCTTTAAGTAAACAATTCGACAAGTTTACGGCTGTAAACAATTTAGATTTAACCGTTTTTAAGGGTGATGTATTTGGCTTTCTTGGGCCTAATGGTGCTGGGAAAAGTACCACAATAAGAATGTTGATGGGCCTCATTTTTCCTAGCTCGGGCAGTATAGAAATTTTTGAGAAAGAACTAAAAGACAACCGCGAGTTTATATTAGGTAACATTGGAGCCATCATTGAAAAGCCTGACTTTTATAATTATTTAACGGCAATTGAAAATTTAGAAATCTTAAATAAATTGCAAGCCATAAGGTTGAGTAATAGCAAGCTTTATGAGGTTTTGGAATTAGTAGGTTTAAAAGGCCGAGAAAAAAGTAAAGTGAAAACATTTTCGCAAGGCATGAAACAGCGTTTGGGTTTTGCCCAAGCTTTAATGCATAATCCAGCACTCATTATTTTAGATGAACCAACAAATGGCTTAGATCCGCAGGGCGTGAAAGATGTGCGTGAATTAATTCTGAAACTCAATAAAGAAGAAGGTAAAACCATTTTAATATCATCACATATATTGAGCGAGATTGAAATCATTTGCAACAGAATGATCATTATTCAAAAAGGCAGTAAAGTTGTAGCGGGCAATGTGAATGATTTATTGAACTATAATGAGCTCCATGTAAGTATTGAATTTGAAGATGATTCCCATGTGGCTCGCTTTATTAAGGAGCATGAATTGTTGAATAAAAAATTGATAGAGGTTGTTCATCATCGCTATCATTTTAATTTGCTAAGTAATGAAGTAGCCATGATAAATAAAATATTTATTGACAATGGATTTGCAGTAAAAGCATTAGTTCCCGTGCGCTCTTTAGAAGATTATTTTTTAAACATGACCTAGTTCTACTTTCAAATTTTCAACAAATAGCAATATAAAATTCAATCATTAATGAACATGCTTTTCTTTAATTTAGTACAAACAGAACTCTATAAAATATTCCGCAAAGGAAGAAGTTATATAGGTTTTGGTGCTATCGCATTTATTGTTATTGTTATACAAATAGCTTTATTTGTTGACGGCGAAAGCTATTTAGAATTAGGCACACAGAGCCTAAAAGATGCGTTTACTTTTCAAGGCAATTTACTAAACGGCTATTTGAGTGTATTTATTATTTTAACTAGTTTATGGGTACACATTCCTTTTTTAATTGCTTTGGTAGCTGGCGATTTAATTGCTGGAGAAGCTGCCGCAGGCACTTTACGTATGCTTTTAATAAGACCAATTAGTAGAACACAAATTATTTGCGCAAAATTTTTGGCCATATTAATTTATGTGTTGGCCATTGTAGTTTTTATGGCGGCAATAAGCCTATGCACAGGGCTGCTGATATTTGGTGAAGGAGATTTATTTGTGATGAAAGACATACTTTATATTTTTGAAAGCAACGATGCACTTTGGCGAATACTTGCATCATTTGTATTTTCATTTTTAAGCATGAGCACGGTTGCTGCGCTTGCTTTTATGCTTTCTGCAATTGTTGATAGTTCATTAGGGCCCATCATTATGACCATGTCTATCATCATTGTTTTTATGATTGTAAGTTCAATAGATTTAAGCATATTTAGGGCCGTAAAACCTTTTATGTTTACCACTTATATGGGCGCTTGGCGAGCGTTTTTTTCTGACCCTGTTGAATGGCAAAAGATTTATACCGCAGCAATAGCACTAACTTCGCACATTTTTATATTTCTTGGATTTACCATTTGGCATTTCAAAAGAAAAGATATACTCACTTAAGTTGTAGTAAAACATGAACAAAATAATACGCAATTTTTCACTTTACATTTTATTTCAAATCACTTTTTTTAGTGCTGTTTGTGTAGCGCAAGAGTTTAATCCGCAGCCCTTGCTCGACAGTGTAAAAAACAAATTCAACAAGGTGAATGATTACACTGCTGATATTAAAATTAAAGTAAGTGTTTCATTTATAAAAATACCTGTAAAGGAGGGCAAACTTTACTTTAAAAAACCCAATAAAATAAAATTAGTTAGTAAAGGTTTTGCGATGCTGCCAAAGCGCGGAATGAACTTTACGTTTAATGAATTATTTGAAAAAAAGTACAATGCTATTTACATCAAAAATGAGCTAATAAATAAAGTAAACACCTATGTAATTAAAATTATTCCTTTAGATGATAGCGCTGATATTTTATTAGCTACCATTTGGATTGACCGCAAAACACAATCAATAAAAAAAATAGATGCAGTATCAAAATCAAACGGGAATTTTGTGACTTTATTTGCCTATCCAATAATATCTAATCCATTTGATTTGCCTTCTCAATTAACTTATACCTTTGATGTACAAAAAGCAACTTTACCCATGGGTGTAACTGGTGACTTTGGCGGAGAAAAACCTAAGGTAAAAGACAATAAACCACAAAAGGCAACTTTAACGATAAGCTATGCTAATTATAATGTAAATAAAGGCATTGCTGATCGTTTCTTTATTGAAGAAAAAACCAAACCATAATGACATCAATTTACCTCGACCATAACGCTACAACCCCAGTAATAGATGATGTATTAGCAGCTATGCTACCTTATTTTACAGTGCATTTTGGAAATGCATCAAGTAAAACACATGCCTATGGCTGGATTGCTGAGCAAGCTGTAGAAACTGCACAAATACAAGTAGCGAATTTAATAGGAGCGCAAAAAGAAGAAATTATTTTTACTTCAGGTTCAACCGAAAGTATAAATCTTGCAATTAAAGGGCTTGCGGCTGTTTATGGGTCAAAAAAAAATCACATTATAACAAGTGCCACAGAGCATTTGGCCGTGCTAAATAGCTTATCAAAATTAAGTAAAAATGGTTTTGTTATTACTATTTTACCAGTTGATAGGGTTGGGCAAATTGATTTACAACAACTTAAAAGTGCATTTACTGAAAAAACATTGATGGTTTGTATTATGCATGCCAACAATGAAACAGGCACCATTAATCCCATTAAAGAAATTGGGAAAATAGCACATGAAAATAATGCATTGTTTTTTTGCGATGCCACACAAGCAGCAGGCAAAGTAAACATAGATGTTGTTGAAGACAATATTGATATGCTTTGTATTTCAGCGCACAAGATGTATGGACCAAAAGGCGTTGGTGCATTATACATTAGAAACATGCAACCAAAAATTATTTTAGCATCACTAATTGATGGAGGTGGCCATCAAAATGACCTTCGCTCAGGCACCTTAAACGTTCCTGGCATAGTTGGATTAGGCAAGGCTTGTGAAATTGCTTTAACAGCAACTTGGGACGACGGCATTTTAATTTCTAGGTTAAGAACCGTGTTGGAGCAACGATTAACTTTATTGCCTAATGTGTTTATTAATGGCGATATTAGAAATAGACTTTACAACACCACTAATATTTGTTTTAAAAATAAATCAGCAGCTGACATTATTAAAGCACTAAAAAATGTGGCTGTTTCAAATGGTTCAGCTTGTTCCTCTGCCAATGCTGCAGCATCTCATGTATTAGTTGCTATGGGATTAACCGAAAGTGAGGCGCAATCTTCCATACGCTTTAGTTTTGGAAAATCGAACACCATGCAGGAAGTAGAATTAATTGTAGAAATGATGACTAAGCTTTATGCTTAGTAACTTCAAATTTGTTATTTCTTTTCGATAAGTACAACTAAGTATTTACTTGCCGACCAAAACTTTTCTGCATTTTGAATATAAAGCGAACAGCCTTCCTCAGTTTTTACTATTGAATAGCTATCGGCCAAATGTGTAGTGATAAGTTTTACCTTTTGAGCGCGTAATTTTATTACTTTTAAGGTACTGATATCTACTTCAGAAAAATTTTGTGTGTTAAAGTTTTCTGATAGTTTTTTCATGGAGCCTATGCCAATAATACCACCTTCGTTGGTGATTACTCCTTTCTTTATTAACTCTTTGGTTGTGCCGGCAGTGTACCATGCCATATTCAATTTCTTATTCTTTGTAGTTGCCTCTTTTTTTGCAGCACTATACATAGAAATCATTGCGCCTAATTCATCATTTACATCATTTAAATTACCTAAAAGCGAATAAATTTCTTTATCTCTTTCAGTAAGCATTGTTTCTAGCGTAGTGATAAAGTTTTCGTAGCCAGTCATATTTGAAGATGAAGAACCTTTTAATTGTTCTTTTAATGTAACAATGGTGCTTTTGTTTTTTTTCATTAGCAAATCAATGGCTTTTATATTATCCATAATTGCTTTCTTTTCGAATTGCCCTTTTTTAGCACAGTTTAATTTAACAGATAACTGCTTGTTGCGCACTTCTATTAAGTTAATTTGAATTTCATTAAAGCCTTCCATGAAAGATTTTATGAGTTTATCTCTTTCATCTAATTGTTTAACTAGGTCTTTATTAACCGCCATTAAACTATCAGTATATTCTTTTTTTTCGTTAGCGTTTTCGTTGCTGCAAGCGCTTAATAGCGTAAATAGCAATCCAAAAAGGCATATAAAATACTTGTTCATTTATATTAATTTTGCACGAATATATTAATTTTCAAATTCTAAAATCATAGGAAAGCGAGTAAAAGAAATAATAAAAGCGATTACTCCTCAATCTGGTTATAATATTACAATTTTCCCTTTTTGTAAAATGCCTAAATCATTTACGATATGAAAATAGTAAACACCTTTGCTATTATTTTCAAAATTGAATTTTTGTTTTCCATTGGCCAATGTTTTTTGCTCAATAAGTTTACCAGTAACATCAAAAATAACTATTTGCATAGGCGATTCACTCACCAATTCGCCTTCGAAGTAAATTAAGCCATTACTAGGATTTGGGAAATAGCGTAATGTATTGTTATACATGTTGTTTTTGTTTGATACTGTTGTTTGATAACAGTGGCCCGGAATGTTTGCATCTAGCCATTGCAAACGCAAGCCAATCCAATTTTTTAAAGTATCTAATTCAGCATTGTAAGTAGTTGCAATTGGTCCTACTTCGGGCGCTTGGCCACTCACGCCTAACAAAGGCCATTTCTGAAAATGTCTGGCTTGTGCTAATTGCACCAAGGTTTTAATACTATCAATGTAATTATAAATATAACTTGTATCTAACATTGTTGCTCTAAAAGTTTCGTAGCGACACCTTAATTCGTTGCTGAATGTAGTATCTTGAAGCAAACGAATATAATAACCCGTTGAGTAATTATCAGTAGGACAATCGTTAATATGATGCGCCCATCCTGAACCATCGGTACTTTCAAAAATACCGCAGCCATACATATTTTTCCAAGCCCAATCAAAATCCCACACAGGGCCTGCTTTTAATTTACCACCATTAGAGTATTTATCTTTATGAAAATAAACACTTTTTTTAAAGCCATCATTACTCCTTGCCAATTCGTTCACTAAAAAATAATCAATAAATGATTCAGTATCCAAATACTTTCTGTAGCCAAGGGTAATATCTGCAAAATCAGTACTGTAAAGTGCATCTTCTAAACTGTCAATAAATGCAGCTATGTAACCTTTTTGTGGCACTGTAATAGAGTCTGCTTCTGGCTCCTTATAAACAAAATGAACATCAAAACCAGGGTGGTCAATTGGCGAATAATTAGATAAAAAGCTATTGTTTTGATTCCAATAATTTTGTTCTAAAATATAACCACCTGTTAATTGATCACCAGCATTATCACTGGTGGTTAATTTGGCAATGTTTAATCTATTATTATCTCTTTTTATTTTTTCACCAAAAACATATATGCCTTTATAGGCGCTATCAACAAGCACCTCACAAAGACTAGTTCTTACACTGTAATTGCCCATTTCGCCAAATAATTTATAGGCTAGTGTATTTCTAATTAATGAACGATCGTTGTAGTTAGATAAAAGCACCCAATCGTTTTCTACTGGCATCCCTAAAATAGAAACATTGTTATTTGCACCAGAAGCTAATCTTGTTTCAATATTATATGGTTTTTGCGGATATCCGGCCGAGGTGGCGCCTCTTATTTCAATACCAATATTACCACTATAAATATTTGAAGGATCTGAGACATGCGTTGTATTGCCCGGCCCATTATATTTTATATCCATCAATGCATTTATTTTTACATCAGGAATAATTTGTTGACCAAGTGTATTTATCATTACCAAAGGCAGTTCAGTGCTATCTAAACTAATCACACCTAAATCATGTGCGCATAAATTAAATGAACCCGTAGCTCCACCATAGCCAAACACTTGCACAAAAAGCGTTTTACCAGGTGTTAAATCATATAATGAAACTAAGGAATAATAACCATTTCCGGCATCATCATCACAACCTAAATATTGCAAATTTGTACATAAACTATCGCTAATCCAAGCTGCTAATCCAGTATCATTAATGGTACCACTATCGGTTTGTAAACTAATATTTCCTGAGGGAGGCACAATCATACTAAACCAAATATCAGTTCCATTAAAATTGGCGCAGCCAGCATTGATGCTTGAACCGGGCATGTTGCTATTATCGGCCCATACACAATTTGTAGTGTTTAAAGGCAAGGCCGTGCAAGGATGATTTCCAGGAATAAACAAAGCACTGCAATTGGCGATGGTATCAAAAACTTGTCCCGCAGTGGGATCGGTGCCATCGTTAAATACCAAGTTCCAATTTTGATTATATAACTCATAACTATTTTCATTTTCATAAGCGCCAGGCGTATAAAAAAGCATAATTGTATCGCCATCACATGCTTGAAAACTACCTCCACTTCCATAGATTTGTGCACTAAAAGTACCCACTGAATTACTGTTTACGAATACTTCTAAATAAGCACCATTCCAGCCATCTCCATAGCTATCGTGCATAGTGAGTGTGTAATCACAACATTGTGCTTTTACAAATTGCGCATTTAAAATGAATAAGAAAAAAAGCAAGGCAAGGTTTTTAATATTAAAGCTTGGCTTTTTATAGGAAGACCTTAAAATAGGCATAAGTTGTATGTTTGGTGTGAATGTACAAAGTTATAATTATTGGTTAAATGAAGGTTAAATGAGGATTAATAAAATATAATTCAGTAAATCTGTTTACAAAACATTAATAAACAAATTTCATAGGCTTTAAATATTAAGTAAATTATTGATTCAAATTATACCTTTGCAACATTGGTTATAATTGAGGAATGGATACAACAGCAACATTATTAGGAGCGCTTAAAAGTGGTGATTTTAAAACTATAGGGAGATGTATCACCATGGTAGAAAATGATTTGCCAGGCAGCGAAACCTTATTAACCTCACTCGAAATTGATAAAAATGTGCCTGTTATAGGCATTACTGGGCCTCCTGGCGCTGGTAAAAGCAGTTTAGTAAATGCCTTAATAGAAGAATTACTTAAAGAAGAAAAACGCATTGGCATATTAGCTGTTGACCCAACTTCACCATTCAACCTAGGTGCTATTTTAGGAGATAGGGTGCGCATGAGTGATCATTTTAACAAGCCCAATGTTTTCATTAGAAGTATAGCCACCAGAGGTTCTTTAGGTGGTTTATCTGCAAAAATTATTGAAATTACAGATGTAATGCGTGCTGCAAATTTTGATTTGATAATTGTTGAAACAGTTGGTGTTGGGCAATCGGAGATTGAAATAGTGGGCTTAGCAGACATTACAGTTTTGGTTTTGGTTCCCGAAGGTGGCGATGAAATACAACAATTGAAATCGGGCGTTATGGAAATTGCTGATGTTTTTGTAATTAATAAAGCCGACAGGCCTGGCGCAGAAATTTACCTTAAAAATTTATATAGTTTATTACACCAAGCTGCACCTGATAAAAAGCAACCTGAAGTAGTAAAAACTGTTGCCACAAAAAGTGAAGGAATTAAAGAATTATTATTGGCTTGTTACAAAGTATTGGCGCTTAGTCATAACAATTTAAAATCATTTTTATTGGCCGAAAAAGCATATAAATTAATTCAAAATGAAAGGATGAAGCCAATCAGTAAATCTGATTTAAAAAGCGCCTTAGAGCAAGCTTACACAGATGAAAATTTTAACTTATATACTTTTGTGAAAGCATATATTTTAAAAATTAAGCCATAAGTTGCAACAATTACACTAAAATTAGTGTTTTGATTACATGGCAAAAGAAGTAGTATTAATTACTGGAGGAACAGGTTTAGTGGGCGTTACATTGCAGCCCATGCTTGAGGAGGCGGGTTATGAGGTAATTTTATTAAGTAGAAATGTAAAAAACGAGCACAGTTTTTTATGGGATATTGAAAAAAATTTTGTTGATAAAGAAGCTATTTTAAAATGCGATCATTTGGTGCATTTAGCAGGTGCCGGTATTGCAGATAAACCTTGGAGCAAGGCGCGTAAAAAAGAAATATTAAATAGCCGCCTAGAAAGCACTAAATTACTTGTAAAATCATTTCAAGAAAATAAAAAAGTATTAAAATCGGTAATTGCTGCATCGGCCATTGGATATTATGGTTTTGAAACAAGTGAACATACATATTCAGAAACAGACCCACCTGCTGAAGGATTTTTACCAGCCACATGCGTAGCTTGGGAACAAGCAACTGATAAGTTAAAATTGACAAGCGAAAGATTGGTTCAAATGCGCATAGGCGTTGTGCTTGATAAAAATGGGGGAGCGCTTAAAAAAATGGCACAACCAGTATATTTTTATGCAGGCGCAGCTATAGGAACAGGCAAGCAATATATGCCATGGATTCATGTAAATGATTTGTGCGCTATGATTTTATTTGCTTTAAAAAATGAAAAAGTAAATGGTGTTTACAATGCGGTAAGCAGCGCAGAAACAAACAATGAAGCATTTACAAAAGCTATTGGTAAGGCCTTGCATAAACCAATCCTTTTACCTGCTATTCCAGGCTTCGTAATTCGTGCTATTTTTGGAGAACTAGCCGGCATGGTGCTTGAAGGAAGCCGCATATCCAATCAAAAAATACTTGCTACTGGTTTTAAATTTAAGTATGATAATATTGATAAAGCTTTGGATGATTTGCTCTAAGCTTTGATTACTTACTCAACACTGTTTTTAAAACTTTGCCTTTAAATTCATGCCCATTGAAAGGGCTGTTTTTAGATTTTGAAAAGCTCTTATCGCTATTGTAGTTCCAAGTTGCAGAAGGGCTAAACACAGTAATATTTGCCTTTTGATTGATGGCTAATTTGGGCAATTCAATATCAAATATTTTTCTTGGATTGATGGCAATTTTTTGCACCAATTGCTCAACAGAAAGTTTGTTATTTAAAGCTTGATTAAGCACACCATAAAATGTTTCTAAACCAATCATGCCAAATTCTGCAATATCAAATTCTTTTACTTTATTTTCTGCATCCTGTGGTGTGTGATCGCTACAAATTACATCAATAGTACCATCAATCAAGCCATCAATTAATGCAGCTGAATCTTTGGCAGTTCTTAAGGGTGGCAAAACTTTGTAATTGGTATCAAACTCTTCTAACACTGTATCATGTAAGAGCAAATTAATTACATGCACATCGCAGGTTACTTTTATACCTTCTTTTTTGGCAGCTCTAATTAAAGCTACACTTCCTGCGGTGCTTAAACCTCCAATATGAATGGCTATATCATGGTGCGCTGCTAAAGTTAAATCTCTTTGCAACATTAACTCTTCGGCAATTGCAGGTATGCCTTTCAAACCAAGCATTGTACTTACTATGCCTTCATTCATTTTACCATCGTTAGCTATTTTTTTATCGAGCGGTAATTGAATAATTTTTTTGTTGAAACCACTGGCGTAAAGCATGGCTCTTTGCAATAATTCGGCATTTGCTAAGGGGTTTTTGTTGTCAGAAAAAGCAATAGCACCGCTCAACGACATATCGTACAATTCAGCCAAATCAATACCTTCAGCTTTATTGGTAACAGTAGCAATTGGATAAATATGTATAGGTAAATTGACACTTTTATTTACCACATACTGAATTTGCGATTTACTATGCAGTGCCGGATTGGTAGTTCCCATACATGCTACAGCAGTAAAGCCTCCTTGCATGGCAGCTTTTGCACCACTTTCTAAATCTTCTTTATGTTCATTTCCTGGATCATTAAAATTAACCCTTAAATCCATCCAGCCTATTGAAACATGCAAGTTTTCTCCTTCAATAAGCTCAGTTTCATTGGCTATTGCTTCAATATTAGTGTCAATAACAGTGATAGTTCCTGATTCAATCAGCAAGTCTGTTTTCTTGAGGTGATGCACACTATTTGGGTCAACTACAGTGGCATTTTTAATTAAAATATATTTCATGGTTTGATTACCTTTTTTATATGTCAATAAAATCCTATCCTTTCATCCATCTAATCAAAGCAATTTCTAATCCTAAACAAAGTAAGGCAAATATAACACACCATTTCCAAAGTTGAGTGCCTTTACTCATATTTAAAATTGTTGCGGCCATGCTCTTTACTCCTTTATCTATCACTTTAAAGTTAGTTAATCGTAATTTTTCAATGCTTTGTTCTAACTCCGCTACTGTGTAGTATTTTGTGCTCGATTCCAATCTATTAAAATTAAAACTTAATGCTTTTAAAGTATCATTTGTGTTGCTTTTTAGCCAATAATTTCCAGCATTTTTAATCTGTTTTTCGGCATCAATTAAAGTACTAAACCCATTTGACCTCGACTGTGCAATAAAATCTGATTTGCCATCCATAGCATGAATATGAAACACAGGATCTACTTGTAAATTGGTGCTTTTTAATTCAATATTTTGAGCACTTCCAATGGAATAAAATAATGGTGCTGCAAAACTGCTAGTGATGGCCATTTTGTAAAGTGTTGGCACAAAAATAGCATGGCGCGGAAAGCTACTGTAGCGCTCATCTAATGGGCTTGCACATAAAAATAATTTGCCTAAACCTGCCGTGTATTGCAATAAAAATTGGTCGGTATTAATTAAACTAATCAATGGCTCTTGGTTGCCATTATTATTGGTTTTGATAGGATAATGTTTTGAAACTATTGGAAAATTTATATTCTCTTTTTTCATTTTAGCTTCATCAAAAACACCTGCATACATGGGGTGTTTAAAATTAATTTTATCAACCTTTACAGCAACAGTATCTAAGGGCAAAAAAGCACTCGAAAAATTCCCTAAAAATTGATTGTAGTCATCTAATTTTGCTTTGGCTCCTGGCAGGATTAACACATTCAAACCTTTATCAATATTCATTTTTAACTCCTCTGAAAGTCCTGAACTAAATTCTTCTAAGTTTGATAAAATCAATAAATTGTAATTTCCTAATCCACCATAATCAATATTTTTTGGTGTGTTTTGCACCAGCTCAAATAATGGGTCATTGGCAAACAATTTGTTGAGATAGCTATTCTCTTCTTTTTGATTTACAATTAACAATTTAATTTTTTTGCTCACTGTATAGGAAAAGTAATAATCATTATCGTAAGTAAGCGGATAATCGTTTATTTGAATTTGACCATTAATCATTCCGCTTTCTTTATTGGTGAAAGCCAAGGCTATTTGCACTTCACTTTCTGCCTTAATATTGGCAGTTGCAACTGCTCTTTGCATGCCATTAATTAAAAGTTTAACAGGCACATTTTCAAGATCACTTGCTCCAGTATTTACAAGGCGTACATTCAATAAATCTGGCTGATTATACTGGCGTGCAGGATTAATAAACCAACAAGAATCAATGTAAACATTGGGCGTTTTATTGCCTTCGAGGTGAATCAATTGGCAAGAGATTGTTGAATCTGACTTCAGTTGCGCCATATTAAATCCTGATTGTTGAAAATCTGAAATCAAATAGGAAAGTTTTACATTTTCATTTGCAGTGGCAATCAAATCTTTTTGACGACCAATCACCTCATCAATTTTGCGCACAGCTGGGCTTATTTTCACCTCCTCTAACATTTCATTAAACACCTTTTTATTAACCCAATGCTGATGCTTTCCAAGAAAATCATTGGTAAGCAATTGAAATTTATCGGTTGGGCCAAATGCTTTTAAAATTTCTGATGCATCTTTTTTTGCCTCCTCTAACAAAGTGCCATTTTTTCCAATAGCAGCCATGCTAAAAGAGTTATCGATATATATACTTACCGCTTTTGTACCCTCTTTAATTATTGCATTTTTAGCAGGAATAAAAGGTTGCGCAAAGGCAAATACTAAGAAAAAAATGACTAATAATCTTGCAGCCAAAATCAACAGGTGTTTCAACTTAGAGCGGCTCTGGGTTTGTTCCTTTACTTCTTTTAGAAAGTGAACATTTGAAAAATAGATTTTTTTGTAGCGCACAAAGTTAAACAGATGCACTATTATGGGAATAGCCAGGAAACCAAGGGCAGCAAGGAAACCAGGATATAAAAATTGCATAGTTATTTAGTTAATTTAGGAGGTGCTAAGATAATTAATTTTTATGCCTTTCGCTGACCAATCAAGTAATTAGCATATTTTTACCTTTTAAAATTGTAAATTAATTGAAAAAATACGCTCAAATACTTTTCATTATTTTACTGTTTATGCTCTTTGAGGCTGCATTTGCGCAAGCTTCAAAACCAAAAATTTATTTAATTCACGGGCAAGGTTCAGATAGTAGGTTGTTTAGCAAACTAAAGTTAAATGAAGCTTTTGATACCATTTACTTGAATTTACCCATTCCTGCAAAGGGAGATGACATGGAAAACTATGCGAAAAAATTGATTTTTAAGATAGATACCACTGCACCATTTATATTAATTGGCGTTTCGCTAGGTGGCATGTTAGCAGCAGAGTTGAATGATATATTACATCCTTTGCAAACCATTATTATTTCGAGTGCTAAAAACAGAAATGAACTACCAAACCGTTATAAATTTATGCGTGTAATCCCACTTTATAAATTGTTTCCGGCGTTTTTAATAAAAGGAAGTTCATTCATTATGCAGCCGTTGGTTGAGCCTGATAGAAAAAAAGAGAAAGTATTGTTTAAAAATATGCTGCACAATAAAGATAAATTATTTCTAAAAAGAACCATTCCAATGATTGTAAACTGGCAGAAAAAATACAATACTGGCAAGGCATTGATGCATATACATGGCACAAAAGATCATACCATTCCTATAAAAAACATCATAGCAGATATTGTGATTAAAAACGGTTCGCACATGATGGTATTGACACAAGCTAAATTGATTTCTGAAAAAATTAATGAATTGCTTGAAAATTTAGATTGATACTTTGAACCTAAAAGGATAATTTTACTGTTGAAAAAATATAAAATATGGACTCTTTTCAAAGACTTAAATTGGACGAATTATTTTTTGAAGCAGATCAAATGATTGCTGAAAAAAATTTTTCAGATGCTATTAATACGTTAGAATCAATACTTATTGAAGCCCCAGATTATGGTAAAGCATACAACCATTTGGGTTGGATTTATGAAACAAAATATAAAGATATTAATAAGGCAGAATCATTTTACAAAAAGTGTTTGCTCTATTCACCCGATTACCCTGCAATCTATATCAATTTTGCTGTTGTATTGTCGTCATTAGGTAAATACGATGAATTAGAGGCTCATTTAACCCAGGCATTACATGTGAGTGGCGTTGACAAAGCAAGCATATATAATGAGTTTGGAATTATGTATGAATTACAAGGAAAATTCAATCAAGCCATTGAAAGTTATAAGAATGCCATAAGAAGTACTTTAAGTGATGCTAACATAGAAACTTATGGTAAATCAATCAAACGTTGCAAAACAAAAATAGAAATACTATAGCTTTAAATGGCGTGTATTTCAGATAGGATTTCTAGAGATTTAATATCTTTAAAGGAAGGCAAATGTTGCGCATAAAAAAACATCATATTTTCTAATAATTTATTGCGCGCATTGGTGTGTAATTGCATTTGCTCCATGCTTTCAAAATTTAAATTGAGCAATTGCGCAAAATATTTACTTTGCTCCTCATCCATCATTAAATTATCTGATTTAAAACTATCAAAAAGGCCTTCTCTGTAATAAAAATATTTGTGGTAATTACTATAGTTTGCAACCGGCATAAAACCCAAATATCGGCTCATCTCAATTAAAAATAACAAGTGATAATTATTGCAATGCTGTGCCGTTTTATCTAAATAATTAATGCTATCAATTAAAAAATTAAACAAAGGTTCATCTGGTTGTTCTTCTCTTAAACACTTGTATAATACTTCATTTAAGAAAAGTAAAATAGAGCGTTTTGTATGATGTTGCATCGCATTGTTAATACTTCCCGAAGCTGTTATTTCGCCTAATCTACTTAGTTTGTTTGAATCAATAAAAGAAGTTTCTAACCATATGGGTTGAAGCGACTGTAATAATGCTGTTTTTTGACGGCTAGCTTTAGAGCTGCTTGCAGAAACAATAAAGGTTCTTAACCCAAAGTGTTCTGTATAAATTTTTACAATGCTGTTTTTGTCATTAAAGGGCATGAGTCTTAATACAATGCCTCTTGTTTTTTGTGATGACATTAATTAACCATAAATATTTTAGTGGTTTCAGTTTTTGAACCATCAGGATTAGTAAGATAAACAACATAAACACCTGTTTGCGCTTTTCTTCCATCAAAGTTTTTTCCGTCCCAAATAGCTTGTCCACCTAGCGCTTTGGTAGTATAAATTAGCCTGCCCGAAACATCTGTAATTTTTACATCACAATTGCTCGCCAAGCCTTTAATGGCAATAACACCTTGGTAATCTTGCTTTACAGGATTTGGGTAGGCATATACATTTTCATAATTCTCTTTTGATTCAGTTGCAGTGTATTTGTATGAAATAATGCCTCTTGCAGTAGCTATATATATTTCGCCAGTTTGTCCATCAATTTCTAAATCGTTTACAGTATTTGAAAACAAAGGACTGTTATCAATGGTAAAATGTTCCAATTGCTTTGTGCCATCAGCATTTATCAAATACAAACCGCTATTGGCAGTACCAATCCATTTCCTATTTGCGCCATCTACAGCAATACATTTTACAACTTCACTTTCCAATAAATACTCAACATAACCACCTTGTTCAATTTTAATTTGCTGTGCATCAAAACCAGCATCATCAAAGACATTTGCAGGCGAATAAAAAACGCAAATCCCTTTATCGGTTCCAACCCACATTGCACCATTTAAATCTTCCTCCACAACCAAAGCATCGGCTCCAGTTATTGCGCCATTGCCAGCACTAAAGCCCAATTTCTTAATTTTATCGTCACTCTTATTGGCAATAGAACCATTGTCATCAAACACCAACAAACCACCACCTTCAGGTAAAATAAACCATTTCTGATTAATTGAATTAATTGTTATTTTACTAATTCGGGTACTTCCAATTATATTTTGGGTAATAAAATCATCCCATTTTTTTAAATTATTATCATACACACAAATACTGTTTGTAGTGTAGGCGTTGCTTACCCATATATTTCCTTCGCTATCAATGGCGCTTCCTCCTGCATAAACAAAAGTAGTTCCAGTAAGTGTATCAAGCGTAGAGTTGGTATTATCAAAAAAATTAGTTGCTTTTTTACCATTAAGTTGAATCAATCCTTTGCTCCAACTAGCGCAAAATACTCTTTCAGGATCTTGTGGATCTACACACACATTAATTAGATCAAAAACGCCATGATCGGTATTTAAACTATCGCCATCAATTATATGCCAATTGTTATTATAAAAAGTAGAAATTCCATCTTTATTAAACAAATTTGACCAACCATCTAAATCGCCAGGTACCACGCATAGATGGCTATCCACAATAT
The DNA here is from genome assembly GCA_945872355.1 of Chitinophaga pinensis. GTDB lineage: Bacteria > Bacteroidota > Bacteroidia > UBA4408 > UBA4408 > CAIKXD01. Next base: position 4,670 of record CAMBZU010000035.1, on the reverse strand, counting down.
CCATATCGAAAACATTATTAGAAGCTGGGCCTTGCGGTTTAATAAACTCAAATTCGGGTTTTTGAAATTCTGTTTTCACTAAACTTCTATTAAAATCCGCAAACCACAAAACATTATTAGCATAGGTTGCATCGCGGGGATCAGCAGCTGTGTAGCCTGCCTTATAATCTAACATCTGCCAATTATCGCCGTAAAGAACTACACCATAAGCAAAATTAACCACCAATTTTCCATCATTTACCTTTAATGCATAACACTTATAATCAACAACAGTATCTACCCATGCCCATTGGTTAGTGGAAGTATTTAATTGCCAAATTCTGCCGTTAAATGGAGCAACCTCTTGGTTGGCAATAATTTTATTGTTGTAAAAAACAATGGCATTAAACCTTGCATTAGGAAGGCCGGCCACGTTTACCCAAGCAGCAAAATCAGATAAAAAAGGATTGTTTTTTTGAGCTTTAAAAACACCATTAGCAGTAGAAGCGTAAAAAGAAGTACCATCAGTAGTAAAATCTGTTACATCTATTGCCACTCCTGATAAACCAATACTGTAGGTATCTTTTATTTCTAATTTATTTAAATCAATCACCACAACACCAAAACCACAAGATAAATAAGCAAATTGCTCATTCATAAAAATGTTATTGATTGATTTATTGCCAAATATTTGTTTGCTTTTTATATCAGAAATGTTTGTAATTTTTCCACCTTTAACAACATCGATATTGGTGTTTGCGTAGGCTATTACCGTTGCCTTTGCCACTGTATTATAGGCTACTTTTACAGCTGCTATATCTGAATAACCATTTACTTTTGAAGCACGCTCAATTGAATTATCTTCTGTATTGTATGAAAATAAGTTTCCATTAGAAATACAATAAATAAGTTTATCGGCAACTGCAACAGCTGAGCCTTTATTATAGGCAAGATGATCGCGCCATTGACCAATTGCTATATCTTGCGCAAAAACTTGAACAATGCAAGTAAAGCTAAGGCATATAAGTATTTTAGAGAATTTTTCCATCATCTTTATTCATGCAAACTTAATAGTAAATTATTATTCATCAACGCAATACTTTTAATTGTAACACAAATAACGTTTATTGAATAATGCAAGTTAACGGATATTTGATTGTTTTATTGACAATTACCAGGTGCTTTTAATACTTACTAATCTTGTTTCTTTGTTTGCTCAACTTGTCGTTTCGAGATTTCAGAAATCACATTAATGTAAATTGAATCAATTAGCACAGGTTTTTCAGCATAGTATTTATAACTCTTATAAAATTGTTCTTTTGATACTCCGAAATTCAAATATATTTTAGATTTAATTGCATTCCTGGTGTTCTTTAAACTACTTTCATCAGCAATACGAACACTTAAGGAGGACTCAAGCAGGTGAATTTCGGTAAGCATTTGAACCATGGTATCTTGTGCAATAATACCTACAGGAATTGGCTCCTGTTTTGGCTCGCTACATGCACTTATAAAGCAAAGGGTAGCACAAACTACAATGGGTATTATTTTAACTCGCAGCACTTTAATGCTTACATCCATACAGGGCAATTTTTAGACTTAATTATAAATGCTGGACTCTTTTTAAAGATATAAATTATTGAAACCTCTGCTCCACCTCTAAGATTGTTTGCTGTTTTTAATTGAGAAACTGTAATATCATAACTTAATCCAACCCTAAAATTTTGATAATCCATGGCTGCAGCAATAATGGCAGCGTCACCTAATCTATAAAACAATCCTGCATATACCGCATAATCGGCTGTTCCTGTGCTGCCTAACCAATACTTTACCCAAGAACCTAAATTTACAGCGCTGTATTTGTTTTGATGAGAAATTTGCACTTCAGGAATGATATCTAAAAAAGTTGAAATAGGCTTTACAAGCGACGCATGTGCATTAAATTTTGGAGAAACCGCAACCGCATTTTCAGAGAAGAAAGATTTTTTTGGTTTGTTGAAATGTTGATAAGACATCCCAGCCAATAAAGTGTTTCTTTTATTTTTAAACATATACCAAGAAATACCTGTGCTAAAATCGGCAAAAACTACATTGGTGTTTGCAAACGATTCATCAGCTGCAATACTACTGCTATAACCATCGCCATTATATTGATTATCGAATGTTAAGGCATTTGTACTAATGCCTCTGTTAGCTATACCTGGCTGAAATCCGAAGCCAATAAAATGTGCAGAATCTTTACTTATTTTTTTAATGTAAGATAGCGATAAACTTAATTTATTTCCTCCAAATCGACTATCACCTGCCTTATCGTTTTGAATAAATGCGCCTAATCCAAAAACATTATTTTTAAATTTAAATCGGGTATCGCCTGCTATAGTAGAAGAATTATAACCTACAGTAACTGCTTTATATTGATTTCTAAAATTGCCTGCCAATCGATGATCTCCATCAAACAAGCCGGCATTTCCTGGGTTTTGATAAACAGCAGCACTACTAAACTGAGCGTAATGAATATCTTGTGCTTGCACTTGCAATTTAGCAAACGCAATCACACCAAGCACCGTATACTTTAGATGTTGCTTTTTAAAAGCTGTTACACAATGGATAAATAATAATTTCATCTATCTAATTAAAGTTACATTTCCTTTCATTTCAGTTGTTTCACCCGCTTTACATGTTGCTTTTAAATACCAACCAAAAACACCTGGATCGGCCAACTCACTTTTGTAATAACCATCCCAACCAATATTTTTATCATTGGTTTCAAATACTTTTTCTCCCCAACGGTTATACACAGCAAAATATAGTTGCGAAATATAATTGCCTCTTACCCATAACTTGTCATTCTTACCATCGCCATTAGGCGAGAATGTATTTGGAACAAAGATAGCAGATGCGCTACAATCAGCCTTAAAAACTACAATATTTACCTTTTCGGTTCTACTGCATGAAGCTTCAGTAACTGTTAAAGTATACGCTGTAGTAATTACTGGTGATGCTATTACATTGTCTGTATTCGGATTATTTATACCTTGCGAAGGTGTCCAAAGAAAGTTATAATTTCCATTCGAAATTTCAACATTTATAGGTGTGCTTTCGCCAACAAAAATAGTATCTTTTTCAGCTGCAGCTGAAAATTGAGCTTGCCCAATATTTGAAACAAAAACGTTTGAAGTATACAATTGCAAACAAGTATCGCCTTCATTATTTACTCTACCAATAGTTACAGAAAATACTGAATTTGAGCTCACAGTAACCAATTGATTTGAAGCCGTTGGATTGGTAAATTCAGCAGCTGGTTGCCACAAATAAAAATCGCCACCACTGGCTTCAAGTAATACTTCTGCAGGAGCAACACATAAAAGTGTATCTTCACTTATAGCATAAGGATCATATGTTTTTATTAAAATAGGCGCATTCACAGTATCAATACAACCATTGGCAGCAGTAACAATAAATGAAACCGTGTAATTGCCTCCTAAATAATTATTCACTGGATTTTGCAAAGTAGCTGTTTGTCCATCGCCAAAAGCCCACTGCCATTGAACGCTAGGGTTTGAGGGTGTATTTGTTGTTTCAGTAAACTGTACTAAATTAGTGCAGCTGTCCTGATCAAAATTAATACTGGCAACAAAAGGAGGATTGATATTTACATCAAAAAAAGAGGTATCGCTACAAGCATTATTATTGCCCCAATAAACTACCAAATAAGCATTGTATAAACCCGTATCAGGGTATAAATAATTACTTTGTGGTAAGGTTGAAGTGTTATTAGGCGAAGCAGGGTTGCCAAAATTCCAAAGATAAGCCCCAGCACCCGCTGGTTGAGCACTAAATTGAACATTATTACTACCGCAATTTGTAATTAAATTTTGCTGAGCTATTAATGCCGACAATGTAATAACAGTATCTAATACTCCCGAGCATCCTAAACTATCAGAAACTATAAGTTGCACAGTGTAAGCACCTGATGCAGTATAAGCATGAGATGGATTTTGAAGATTAGAAGTAGTTCCATCTCCAAAGTTCCATTGCCAACTGTTCACCGCAGGAAAATTACCTATAGTTAAATCTGCAAAATTCACTGTATTTTCACAAGGTACTGTTGTGTTTGAAAACTCAGCATTTAAAGCAGCTGAAACAGTTATATATTTTATTATGGTATCGGCAAAGTTGCAACTATTTTCATTTGAAATGATAAGTGAAACAGGATAAATGCCAGGAGTAGTGAAAGTTCTAACGGGATTAATTTCTGTGGAAGTTGTATCATTATTTCCAAAATCCCATAAAAAGTTATTGCTGCCCGTATTTGTGAAAGTAACAGTAAGGGGAGAACAACCTGAAAGCGGGGAAGCAGTAAAATCGGCACTTACGATGCCAATTTCAAAATCGAATTTAAAAACACCTTCGTTGCAATTATTACTATTATTGGTATTGCTCCATGCACCTGGTGTAGTAGGAAAATCATCATTGTTTCCACAACCTGCACATACTGCTTGGTACACGATCCCTTTTTTATCGAAACGACTTGTACCTCCATCAACATGCTCACGACTTGTGCCACCGCCAAAATAAGTAGCATATAATAAGCTATCCATGTTAATTCCAAAAACAGCCAAATAAAAATTGAAACCATCAGTATTATTTTGAAAAGCATTACTTGTTAATGGCATATTAAAAGTTTGCTC